>JAITQY010000076.1 GCA_031288675.1 Oscillospiraceae bacterium
ATACACAAGTTTCGGGAACTTTACTTTAAGGCTCTCATAGTCGATTCCCATCTTCTCAAGCGCTTTCGGACGCCAGTTCGTAACGAATACGTCCGCATCCGCAATAAGCTTCATCAAAATCTCAAAGCACTTCGGGTTTTTAAGGTTCATAGCCATGCTGCGCTTGTTACCGTTCTCTAAATCAAACGTGAGGTTCTCGTTCAGCAGAACCGGACGCCCCTCCGCCATCGGCGCAAATCGAACCGGGTCGCCGCCTGTAGTCTCAATTTTGATTACATCGGCGCCTTGATCGGCAAGAAAACGGGTAGTGGTAGGTGCGGCAATAAAGGTGGCAAGTTCAATAACTTTTACTCCGCTTAACGGTCTGTTGCCCATAATCATCTGCGAATAGCGATAGCGATCCGCGGTTTTGCTAACCGCTATTCTCCCCTTTCTGTAATATTATAACTTTCTTTCATCACTACGGTTTTTTATCCCGCAGCCTTATCATTCAGCACTTCTCAAATATCGTCGCAACGCCCATACCGCCGCCGATACACAGCGTAGCAAGTCCACGCTTGACGTTCGGACGCTTTAACATCTCGTGAATAAGCGTTACCGTGATACGCGCGCCGGAAGCTCCTACGGGATGTCCAAGTGCAATCGCGCCGCCGTTGACGTTCGTGATGTCAAGGTTCATATTAAGTCCGCGCTGACAAGCAATGCTCTGCGCGGCAAACGCCTCGTTAGCCTCAATGAGGTCAATGTCGTTCATACTGAGACCGCTCTTTTTCAGCGCGTCCTGAGTAGCGTAAATCGGACCTTCTCCCATATACTGCGGATCACATCCGCCCTGTCCCCATTGTACAAGTCTCGCAAGCGGCTTTAAGCCAAACTTCGCGACCGCTTCGCCGGAGGCAAGTGCTACAGCCGCCGCGCCGTCATTGATTCCGCTGGCATTACCAGCTGTAACGCGTCCGCCGTCCGGCTTGAACGCCGGCTTCAGTTTTCCAAGCGCTTCAATGCTTGTCTCACGCGGGAATTCATCGGTCACAAAATCGACTGTATCCTTCTTTACCTTTACCGGCACGGGAACAATCTCATCCACAAAGCGTCCGGACTTTATCGCCGCCGCAGCTTTCTGCTGGCTGCTAAACGCAAATGCGTCAAGCTCGTCACGCGTGATGTTCCACTTATCACAAAGATTTTCCGCCGTAATGCCCATATGGTACTTATTGAAAACATCCGTAAGCCCGTCATTGACCATGCTGTCGATCAGTGATACATTACCCATCCTCGCGCCGTAGCGCATTTTATCGGTAACATACGGAGCCGCGCTCATATTTTCCGTTCCTCCGGAAACGATAACGTCCGCGTCGCCCGCCGCTATAGCGCGCGCGCCCTCAATAACCGCTTTCATACCGGAACCGCATACCATGCCTATGGTATAACTCGGAATCTCATACGGAATGCCCGCCTTAACAGCGACCTGACGCGCTACGTTCTGTCCCAATCCTGCCGTTAAGCAGCATCCGAACATAAGCTCACCGACCTGCTCAGGAGCGATTCCGGCGCGTTCCAACGCCGCTTTTACAGTAACGGAACCAATATCCGCCGCAGGCGTGTCTTTAAGAGAACCGCCCATAGCTCCGATGGCTGTTCTTGCCGCGCTTACAATATAAATATCTCGCATTGACTGCCTCCTTAGTATTATAGCACAATATTCTTTCTACAGTTTACCACACCTGTATTTGAAAAGCAAGTAAAAATTTTCGCTGTATTTTCAGTTTTATTTGTGTGAAATTATGCTAATTTTCAAATTTGGTGCCGGGTAAGTTAGCCCAACCAGGATTTAGGTTATTTTACGTGCGGCTAAATCCTCAAAAAACGGTATATCGCGGTCTTTTATCACTATACGCTCATATTGAGAATCTGATTCAAGAACATTATTAAAGTAAAGATTAACGAAGCTGCCATATATCTCTACTTGAAAAACTTTCAGCAACTTATATTTACTGTTAAACCACCATATTTCACCATTGTCGTCAAGAAACAGCATTGACCTGTTTTTGTGTTCGTAGTTAGGAGTACGCAGTTCGTATATCTCTGCCTTAGCCCTTTTTGTAAACACCGTACCTATCAGATTTATTACCGCACATAAAGCAACCCAAGATAAAACGTAATATGGGAAATATTTCCATCGCAAACCGTCATCCCACAATATCACCAATATAAACCCAACAACATACAGGACTATCTTAAAAAGTCTGCCCCGCTTGCCGTATTTTTGCAGTTTAAGTTTTAACTCGTCCATTGTCGGGTACTCCTTTAATACGTGACATACTGTAATAGGGTTAAGCAACTATTTGAGCTTTCACAGCCGCAAGGAACTCTAACGTATTCGCTATTTTAACTTCGCCGCTTGCGAGCGAAGCAAGGTCTCCGGTCATAGTTCCGGCATTAAGAGCGTTAAGTACCGCCGACTCAAGCCTACCGGCAAAGCCAGTAAGTTCCGGCAGTCCGTCAAGCTCTCCGCGCTTAGAGAGCGCGCCTGTCCACGCGAATATCGTCGCAACCGGGTTTGTTCCGGGCGTCTCTCCGTCACGGTAACGGTAATAGTGCCTCGTAACCGTACCGTGCGCCGCTTCGTACTCGTACTTTCCGTCAGGAGAGACAAGGACGCTGGTCATCATTGAAAGGCTGCCGAACGCGCTGCTGACCATATCGCTCATTACGTCGCCGTCATAATTTTTCAGCGCCCAAATGAAACCGCCCTCACTGCGTATGACCCTGCTGACAGCGTCGTCGATAAGTGTGTAAAAGTAATCCACATTCGGGTAATTTTGGGAAGTTTCCGCGAAAATATCGCGGAAAGCGCCGTCGTAAATCTTGCTTATAGTGTCCTTGCAGCTAAACCACAGCGGCTGATTTGTGTCCTCAGCATATTTGAAACAGCTCTCGGCAAACGCTTTTATAGATTTTTCAGTATTATGCAGCGTTTGAAGAACTACGCCTCCGGCACGCTGCTCTATGTTCTTGTAGACGTCTCCGTATGCGTGACGCGCAACGGTATCGGTTTTTTCCATCGCGGAACGGCTGGGGTAACGCGTTCCAAAAGAATAGGCGCGCGGAATATTGTACCATCCAAAACGCCGCGGATAGTGGCGTTAGGGCTTTTCCACTGATCACGCAAGTTATATTCTTTCATACGGTCGGCGTTCGGCGTGATGGTCGCGCATTTGACAGCGACGCCGAGCCGCTTCGCCGCTTCCGCCGCGTCAAGCGTCACCTTGTCGGCGGTCGCGTCACGGTTAGGCAGACCGAGATCATAGTACTCGGTTTTAAGCTCCACATACGGCAATATGAGTTCATCTTTTATCCACTGCCATATAACGCGGGTCATCTCATCGCCGTCCATTTCGACTAACGGCGTTTTCATTTGAATTTTGGGCATTATTTGATATATCTCCTTAACTGTTAATTCTTAATTATCCAGACAATATTCAAGCGCCGCATCATGTTGATTGATATGATCCTCAATCGTCGGCGGCATTTCTACATCAGGCACAAATGTGTTTACCTCGGGATCCTGTCGCGGCAAAACTTTGCTCAGGTCAACTTTCATACTGCCGTAACCGATCTCAAACTGAAGGTTCGGCGTGGTAATTGTTCTAAAACTTTCTCCCGCACTGCCATAGAAATTGACTCCTCCTCCGGTTGACTCACCTACACTTACAGTACTCGGAACAGCCTCTATAATTTGAGAAACCGAAGTCACCCCGGCTGAGAATGTCATGCGCCCGACCAAAACGAAAACTTTTACTTCGGGGTTTTTCTCAACGTACGTCTTAAGGTTATTTGTAAAGTTGGTAAAAACTCCACCGGAGCCACCCGTGTTGCGCCTGACATCAATGATAATCCGGTCTACATTGTTTTCATTAATTACATCAAACATTTCTTTATTAAAATGCATAAATAGTTTATCCGGCTGATTCGAGCATACATTATAGTTAAACAATAAGGTCGTATCATCAATCAAGCTATAGTCATAGTACTCACTGTCGTTCACAGCAAATAAACCTGCCTGCTCCGGAAAGATAAAATCAACTATCGGATCCGATATAGAAAGAACCGGAACTGCAACATCGCTTACTATATTGTCCTTTTCAATTGTGAAAATCGTTTCAGTGTTATAGAGAACAAAATCCAATCCACGAAGGTAAACTGCTTGTTGAATTGTTTGCGGCAACATGGTTTTTACCCAATACTCGTTTTCGTGAGGGATAACTCTTTCCATCTGATTCAAAATTTCACTTGCTTCAACTCCGTTTATCTTCAATACTTTCGAGTTCAACAAATCTTCGCGCGGTTTATCCGCATTGATAATATACAATTCATCGTTGAAAATATAAAAATTAAGCGGATAGTAATAACCGTCAAAAATATTTACCCTTGCATGAGCATCCCCCATAAATGCCACCAACTCAGCAATGCGTACAAAAATTTGAGTCAAGCGCAGCGTATCCACTTCTTCTATAAGCGTATCAACCATACTATTAAATTCCGCTTTTGCTTCCTCCGAAAGTACTGCAAAGGCACTACTTTTTTGCTTTACAATTTCTGTTCTGAAGTACTCTATGTCCTCCATCAAACGTCTATTGCGCTCCGGGTCGTCAAGCTCTGCCGAATACATAAATTGCCAGATCCCTTCCGTACTGTTCTCTTCTTCCACAGGCAGATCAGTCTCTTCCGGCAACAGCAGCTCTTTCTTGTACTGGGGTTGCTGCCGGCGCTTCAGTTGGCGTCTCGGGTGCCTGCTCGGGCGAGCCGCCGCATGCGGCAGACAGAAACAGCATTACAATCGCTAATGTTATACCCATTACTCGTTTCAGCATTACAACTATCCTCCTGTTTATTTTATTTATATTAGTTTTCTCCTTAGTCTATTTTGCTCCGTCATCCAACAGCGGAGCGTACATCATAAGCGCGTGATTTTCAGTTATGTATTCCTCCCCATCGCCGCCGGGATTTGCGTTATCAATTACCTTACGGAACAATATGTTGTTGCGCGTGTAACCGCCCCACGTCTCTAACTGTATAAAGGATGCTTTCTCAAAAACCTCATATATCAGGGATGAGGGCACTGCGCATGTCCACGCTCCGGCAAGCTCATTTTCGGTAACTTCCAACACTAAACGCCAGGCGTTTGAGGTGTCGTTGCGAATCATCAAATCGCCGTAATTGTAAAAGCAGGTCGCGCCGCTGCCGAACGGCTGAGTACGGTTAGAGTCAGGAAACACATCATAACTGTGCCTGTGGCGTTCCGTAACCGTCAGCGGAGTGTGCAGGGTCATCCAGTAAATCAGATTTGTAAGCTGGCACATACCTCCGCCAATTGCCGGAACCACCGTGCCGCTGCGCAAATTCATTCCCTCGAGGTATCCTTTGCGTCTTGACGGTTTTCCGACCAGTTTCCAAAATGAAAAAGTTTCACCCGGCAGAATCACCGCACCGTTTACCTTCTCTAC
>JAITQY010000055.1 GCA_031288675.1 Oscillospiraceae bacterium
TCAGAACCGCCTCTCTTCCTTCGCCCGTATCGTTCACAAATTATTTACGATTACACACAAATTTTCTCTTGACAAATCAGAAACTTTGTGCTATAATACTTGAGTAGTGATTAATGACTAATATTTAATGATTAACGGTTCTCGTTTTCCCCGTCCCCTCTCGCCCGCCGTATCCATCGTCCTAATTTTCAATTTGCCACTTGCCATTTACAATTCCACCGAATCCCTCGTCCCCTGTCTACTCACGACTATTGACTACCTCGCTTTCGCGTCAAATTTCCGCTTGCTCTTTCTGACGGGACGGTGTATAATCTGTGCATAAAGAAATATTAAGGAGGCGCCGTAATGCCTAAGATTTTACTTCTCAGCGATGACCCGGAACTTATTGCAAAGACGAAATCCGCCGCGCCGGGATATGACGTAATCGCCGGATTCGACAACCTTGGCGGATCGGATGTAGTGGTTACGCAAGGCTTCGGACGAACGGTTGGAACGGTTATCGAAAACTCCCCGAACCTGCGTTGGGTACAGACTTGGAGCGCCGGAGTGGACGCGGTTCCTCTTGATGTGCTGAAATCGCGCGGTATTTATCTAACCAACGCCAGCGGAGTTCACGCAAAGCCGATCAGCGAGTCCATATTCGCTTTTATGCTTGCGGTTACGCGCGGCTTATACAATGCCCGTGAATCTCAGCGCGCGGCGGAATGGAAGCCTCAGTTTGTACTCAACGAAATACACGGAGCCGTGATAGGCATACTTGGCGCGGGTGCTATCGGCACTGAGACCGCGCGGATAGCTAAAGCGTTCGGGATGAAAACTATCGGATTTGCCCGGCACGAGGGCGTTCGGGAAAACTTCGACGTCGCAGTTACTGACATTAACGCTGTATTGTCAGAAGCCGATTACGTCGTGAACATCCTTCCGAACACAAAAGCCACTTTGCATATTATGGGCGCGGAACAGTTTGCCAAGATGAAGCCGACTACGATGTACATCACCGTCGGACGCGGTCCTACCACAGACTTTGACGCGCTTGCTAATGCGCTGACCGCCGGAACTATCGCCGCTGCGGGCGTTGACGTTACCGAGCCTGAACCGCTTCCGGCAGGACATGCGCTGTTCAGCGTTCCGAACCTTTACGTCACACCCCACATATCCGGAGGAACGCCCTATTATCAGCAGCGCGCCGGCGAAATCTTCCTTGAGAATTTGAAATCGTTTATCGCTGTCGGCAAACCCTGCCGCAATATCGTTGACTTAGACGCGGGATATTGATTAAATCTCCTGCAATACTTGTCCGATGATTTGAGGTCATATATTACAATGCTAAAAGTTCTGCTTCTTCGCCACGCGCGGACACAAAGCAACGCGCGCAAGGCATATCTCGGGTTGACCAATGAACCTATCAGCGCAGAGGGCGCCGCTTTCGCCGCCGGACTTCATTATGATTCCGAGCGAAAAGTATACGTCAGCCCGATGAAACGCGCTGTCCAAACGGCAGAGATTTGTCTGCCAAACGCGGAACGCGTAATTGTTCCGGAATTCCGCGAGATGGACTTCGGCGTCTTTGAGGGACGCAGCGCCGCAGATATGTCCGGCGATACGGAATTTACCGCGTGGACTGAGCAAAACTGCGAACCTGCTCCTCCGGGCGGAAGTGAAAGCTGGACAGAGTACCGCGATATGGTGTGCTGCAAGTTCGACCGGCTTGTTACGGAGCACTTGTCGCGCGGTGACAACCGCATTGCAATCGTCGCGCACGGCGGTACCATTATGGCAATTATGTCCCGATACGCGCAGCCGGAAAAACCCTACTATATGTGGAATCCGCGTCACCGCTCCGGATATGAACTTTTGGTTGACACAGCGTCAAACGGAGACTGGAAACTCGAAAGCTGGGAATCGCTGAAAACGGAATAAGAGCCGCGCCTACCGTATCAGCGGAGTTATGACGTCTTCCGCCGCGTCAGCGAACAATCGCGCCGCCGCTATTGCTTCTTCTGTAGTGTTGCCCGCGCTGCCGATTTCAAGCAGCAGGTATCCAGGTGCAAGATGTTCGTTGAACCTCTGTCCTGATACGCACAGCGGACGCGTCAAACCGGGAAACAGAGCGTCAGCCGACTTCTGAAGCCGAAGCGCGAACTTCATATTTTCACGCCAGTTAGGATGCTCTAAACCGTTATCGCCGTTAGTGGCGTATACCATCACTTGAGCCGTGTGCGTCTCAGTATTGCTTGCGGTATATACAGTTGCTTTCTGTGTGCCGTCCGGAAGCTCTAACGCGTCGCGGTGGATGTCAAATACCACTTGGATTGACGGATATTTTTCAAGCCATGTCTTTACGGCTTCCGCGCTTCGGTTGTAACTTCCGTTGTATGTAGGCTGGTCGTAACACGTGCGGTCGTGGACGACGTACAGTCCCCGGTTTTGAAGCTCCTCCGCAAACGCGTCGCCTACCGCGATGATATTCTTCGTATCGTCAAGACTTCGGTATCCCTCGCTGTCGGCGAACGCCTCGCTGCCGTGCGTGTGAATAATCAAAATCTGCGGCTGATCCTTCTGAAGCGTAATATCCGGTGTGTCTGCAAGCAAAGTCAGCGCGTCAATGGAGGTTTGCGATTTGTTCTCGATTTTCGGCATATAGACGCCGCTTTCTATAGGCTGAGTAATTGGACGCAGAGCTGACTGCGATGCGGCGCTCGGTTTAAGTATCTGATAGCTGTCAGGTTCGGCAAACAAAGCGTCATCCCCGTCCAACGCCGCTGATTGGGGTTCAGCTGCCGGATCTGATTCTCTCGCCTCCCCGTCGGTCGTTGCCTCTGCCGGCAAATCAAGCGCGCCGGAACCGAACTCCAATGCGAACATCGTCCGCGTCAGACTTTCCGGTACGGCAATAGTGAAATTAGCGGCGGC
This sequence comes from Oscillospiraceae bacterium, assembly GCA_031288675.1. Lineage (GTDB taxonomy): Bacteria > Bacillota > Clostridia > Oscillospirales > Oscillospiraceae > JAISJH01. Next base: position 2,914 of record JAITQY010000055.1, read on the forward strand.
AAAACACAGTTTTACAGCCACTACGGCGCAGGCAAGCGCGGCAAGCTTTTGGATAAGTCGTTTCATTTGCAATTCTCCTGACATTTGGCTTGACAATTGTTCTGTAAAAGTGTATGATAGACGATACTGAAATATGCGGATACGGAGAGATAGAATGCACTCAATTGCAATAGACGGACCGTCCGGCGCGGGCAAAAGCACGCTTGCTAAACGCCTTGCCGACCACTACGGATGGAACTATGTAGATACCGGCGCTGTTTACCGCGCGGTAGGGCTTGCCTGCCGCCGCGCCAACATTGATCCGCGGGACGAAGCGGCTGTCACTGGCTCGATTTTGCCTAACATAGAAGTATCGTTAAGCTATGCACCCGACGGGCGGCAGATCACGCGCCTAAACGGAGAGGACGTTTCCTCAGCCATTCGCGTTGACGAGATTTCCCGGTACGCGTCCGACGCGTCCGCGCTGGCAAGCGTACGGAAATTCCTGCTTGACCTCCAGCGCGATATGGCGGTAACGCACAATGTAGTTATGGACGGGCGCGACATCGGCACGGTGGTTCTTCCGGACGCTACGGTAAAGATTTTCCTTACCGCGCAAACAGAAACGCGCGCGCGCCGCCGCTGGTTAGAACTCTGTCAGCGCGGCGAAGAAAAAACTTTAGACGACGTTTTAAGCTCCATACGTCAGCGCGACACTAATGACGAGGCGCGCGCAAACGCTCCCCTGCGTCAGGCGGACGACGCTGTTTTGCTTGACAATACAGATTTAGATGAAGATGCGGCGTTCACCGCCGCTGTGAAAATGATTTCGGAGAAAATAAAAAATCTATGAGCGCTTGGTATGCTATATTTTATTACATAATGTTTGCGGCGGCAAAGCTGTTATTCCGAGTAAAATCGTGCGGAACAACAGCTTTACCGGACGGCGGAGTTCTCCTGTGCGCCAATCATAGCTCCAACTGGGACATAGTACTTCTTACTGCGGTCTGCGGAAAACACGCGCGTCTGCACTTTACGCCCAAAGCGTCTATGCGGAAAATCCCGTTGCTCGGACGTCTTATGGAATTAGTTCAGATCGTTTGGATAGACCGCGATAAGCCGGGTGATCCTGCTCCGATAAAAAAAATTATCGGACTGTTGAAAAACGGAGAGAAAGTGGCGTTCTTCCCTGAAGGTCACCGGTTCAAAAATGACGAGGAAAGCGCGGCTAAGACAGGAGCGGTTATGATAGCTTCCCGCAGTGAGGTTCCCGTCGTGCCGGTATATATACCGCGCAGCAAAAAGATGTTTAGGCGCAATTGGATTATATTCGGAGATAGTTACATAATCGGACATGTACACGGAACAGAAGCGCGTAACGCGGCGATTGAAGAATTAACCGGCAAAATTAAAAAGTTAGGGGACGGCGGTTTGCAATGAAAATAAACATTCACGGCTTTGAAATAAGTGAACCGGTGCTTTCAGAAGCTAATAAAGCTTATAATAATCTCTTAACCGGAACAATACCCAGCAAAATGACCGGATGGCTTGCCCCGAGGGATAATGAAGTCGTTGTGCGCTGTACGGAACTTGGCGCGAAGTTCGCGGAACTATCTGATGTCGTGGTCGTCGTCGGAATTGGCGGCAGTTATCTCGGCGCGAAAGCAGTTGCTGAACTTTTGCCCAACAACGGCAAACTCCGCTTCGCCGGAAATACCTTAAGCGGAGCATACTATGAACAACTCCTCCGCGAGCTTGAAGATAAGGATTTTTCGGTTATCGTGGTGTCTAAATCCGGCGGCACGGTAGAGCCCGGCGTCGGCTTCCGGATTATGGAGCAAGCCCTGATTGCACGTTATGGCACAACCGGCGCTTGTTCGCGGCTCGCGGCGGTAACAAGCTCTGAAAGCTCACTGCTTGGTAATATATGCAGCGCAAACGGTTATACGCGACTCGCCTTGCCGGAAAACATCGGCGGACGCTACAGCGTTTTCAGTGCGGCGGGACTTCTTCCGCTTGCCGCGGGAGGAATTGATATTGCTTCTCTGGTTAACGGAACAACGGCTTCTAACGCAAACCGGGAGACAATCGTAACCTACGCTGCGGCTCGCCAAACCCTCTATCGCGCCGGCAAAAAGCTGGAGGTTCTCAGTGCTTGGGAACCTAACGTCCGCTGGCTCGGTGAATGGTATAAACAGCTGTTCGGCGAAAGCGAGGGCAAAGACGGCAGAGGATTGTTTCCGGTAAGTTTGGAGCTTACCGCAGACCTCCACAGCATGGGTCAGTATATGCAGGACGGCGAGCGCCTGATGTTTGAAACTATGCTCAGCTTTAACGGCTCTGCAGACATCACCGTCCCGGCACGCAGAGGCGATGACGACAAACTGAATATGCTTTCCGGAGTTAAACTTGATGAAGTTAACCGTATATTGAAAGAAGCGGTAATCTCAGCTCACCTTGATGGCGGTATTCCCGTAATCGAACTTATACCAGGTCGGCTGACAGCGGAATCCGCAGGGGAACTAATGCATTTTATGATGACCTCCTGCGCGGTAAGCGGATTGACTATGGGCGTTGACCCGTTTGACCAGCCAGGCGTTGAAGCTTACAAATCTAAAGCGAAAGCCCTTTTCGCTCATCAAAACATATGAACATATGAGAAGACTTTTTATTGTTATAGCCATGCTTGCCGTAATCGTGGCTGCCATAGCGATTTTCAGCAAAGTGGAAACCGTATCAGTGGAGGGCGGCAGCCGATACGGAGAGGATGAGATACTTGCCGTATCAGGGCTTGAACCCGGCGTGAATCTATGGACAGAGTCAGAACGCGCTGTACGCTCGGCAGTCAAATCAGCATTCCCGTACATTTCCGACGTTCAGCTTATAAGAAAGTTTCCGGACAAGCTGATTATCCGCGTTACCGAAGCGTCTCCGGCGGCTAAGATTCAGCTGACGGACGGCACGTTCGCGCTTATATCCGAGAACGGAAATGTACTTACTGTAGAGGAATCCGCTTCGGACGGTGTCCTTCTGACCGGGTTAACAGTGGCGGAGTGCATTCCGGGTCAGATGCTCACTGTTGAAGATTCTTCAGCAGAGACGTTTAATTACGTTAAAGAGATTCTTCAGCAGTTACGCGAATTTGACTTGCTTAACCGCGCAACGTATCTGCAAGCCTCAATTATGAACCCTAAGTTTGATTTGGACGGCAAATACGTCATAGAACTCGGCGCCAGAAGCGGTACGGACGGCAAGCTAAGTATGCTTATACGCACGCTTAGTGAAATTCCGTATGGCGAACACGGTCGTATAGTGCTTTCCGTTAAGGACGAAGTTCATTTTATCCCCAACTAAACGTTCCGCAAATGTCCTCGTCTCCTAACTACTAACACCCATTTACTAAAAGGAGAAACTTCAATTATGCAGCCTAATTTTATAGAATTTATGATCACTGCCGGAGTTCTCACATTCGGCGATTTTGTGACCAAAAGCGGCCGAAAAACGCCGTATTTTATCAACACAGGGAAGTACGACACGGGCGAAAAACTTGCAAAACTCGGCGAATTTTACGCCGATGCAATCACACGGAGCGGAGAAAATCCTACCGTCCTTTTCGGACCCGCATACAAGGGCATCCCGCTCTGCTCTGCCGCCTCCTGTGCGCTGTTCTCTAAATACGGAATTGACGTTGCGTACAGCTTCAACCGCAAGGAAGCCAAAGACCATGGGGAGGGCGGAACGCTCGTCGGATACGCGCCTGCTGACGGCGACAGGGTGGCCATCATTGAGGACGTTACTACCGCCGGCACCTCCGTGCGCGAGACCGCCGCAATATTCCGCAACCTTAATATCACGGCAAAAATCACGTCCCTGTTCGTCACCGTTGACCGAATGGAGCGCGGAAAAGGCTCAAGAAGCGCGTTTGACGAACTCCGCGAAGAACTTGACATAAATATCTATGCGATTGCGACAGCTCAGGATATAATTGCGTACCTAAAATCAAACGGCAAGGACGCTTCTGCTATAGAAACTTACCTTGCCGAATACGGCGCTTGAAAAGCATTTACAACGGTTCAGCTTTCCTGTTAGCGGCTTACTAATATTAACTGCTGCCAGCTAACCGTGTATACCTGCATCTCATTTAATTTGGATGGTGTCTGTTATTTTGAAGCGCGATCATTGTTGGGCTGCGGATTTGTTCACAATTTATTTACGATTATACACAAATTTTCTCTTGACAAATCAGAAACTTTGTGCTATAATGCTTGAATAATGATTAATGACTAATATTTAATAATTAACGTCTCTCGCTTCCCGCGTCCCCTGTCTACTCACGACTGTAGACTAATGACTATCTCCCGTTTTCGTAGGGGCGAGCATCGCTCGCCCGCCGTTACCCTCGTCCACTGATGACTGTCTACTGTTGACTTCCGACTATCTCTCGTCCACTGTCTACTGTCGACTATTGACTGCCGACTGTCCTGCTGCCGACTAACTTAACTGCAAAAGCGGTGTTTTCCTATTACCAGCAAAAGCGGGCGCGACCATATCCACTTGTTGGTTGCCGTTACAGGATTGAAATAGTATATAGCTCCGCCGCTTGGATCCCAGCCGTTAAGCGCATCGCGAGCCGCTTTGTAGGCGCTGTCAGCGACAGCCTCGTTGAACTGACCGTCGTCAAGACAGCTAAAAGCGCCGGGCTGATAGATAACGCCGCTCATCGAATTGGGGAATGACGGGTGCTTTACACGGTTAAGCACTACCGCGCCTACCGCAACTTGACCTTGATACGGCTCTCCGCGCGCCTCAGCTGAAATCAGACGCGCAAGAAGATTAACCTGACTGCTTTGGTTGCTGCCGCCGTCGCCATACATACTTTCCGCCGCTTTAGTTACGTCGATACCGATTGCTTTTAGTGTAGCGTTACCCGCGATTCCGTCGGCGGTTAGTCCGCTTTTCTTCTGGAACGCTTTTACGGCGGACGCTGTTCCCGTACCGTAAATGCCATCTACCGTTCCGCTGTAGTAACCCCATTCTTTCAGTTTAGTCTGTATTTCCCGAACCGTATCGCCGCTGGAACCCTGACGAAACGCCACCGCGTCTGCCGAGCTCAGGTCTATGTCCTGCGCAAACAGGATGATTGAGATGTTCAGAATAAAAATAATTGCTATAGCTAAGCAAAATTTACGTTTTGTTCTCATTTTTCGTGTTTCCTCGCTTGACAGTAATATAAAGTTAGTTTATAATATTATAGCGTAAAGTTACAGGTAAACAGAACCGCCGGTTCTGAGAGTTGACAATGATATTTTGAGGTAAATAAATGAAATTTAATCGTGACAATAAATACCTGTTATGGGGAATAACGGCATTCTGTGTTATTGCGGCGTCAATGATGTTCTTCCTGTTGGTCACAGGATGGGACAGCATGTCCGGTATATTTACCGCTATAGGACAGACGCTGAGCCCTATCGTTATCGGCATTGTGATCGCGTATTTGCTGTCACCGATTTTGGATTTGTTAGAGAACTTATTTTTGCGCAGAATATCCACACGCCTGTTCGGCAAAAACGGGAAAAAAGCGGCTACTTTTTCACGCACTATTGCGACAATTTTATCAATCCTGATTTTCATCCTCTTCTTTGCCGGATTGATTATGCTCGTTATCCCGAAACTGGTCAGCAGCGCGGAAAAGCTCGTCGCTAACTTAGACCGTTATATTACCATCGCACGCGACTGGGTCAATGACTTCTTCAGCGCGGACAGTGAAATAGAAAGCGCGGCGGATAGCATACTAAGCTCTGTGATCAAGGCGGCGGGAGAATGGGTAGAAAGCACGGTTATCGCCCGCAGCGAATCAATAGTTATAAGCGTTGGCTCCGGCGTTTTAGGCTTTGCACGCGCACTGATCAACTTCCTTATAGGCATGATTACTTCGGTATATCTGCTGTACAATAAAGAGGGATTTCAAAGCCAAATCAAGAAGCTGCTTACCGCTGTACTGCCTCAATCTGTTAACACACGCGTACTTAATATATCGCGGGAGATACACCATGTATTCGGCGGATTTCTTATAGGCAAAATCGTCGCGTCCCTGATTGTGGGAGTAGTCACGGCAATATTTATGTCGGCTACCAATATGCCCTATTCCGCGCTGATAAGCGTTTTAGTTGCCGTAACGAACGTTATTCCGTTCGTCGGACCTTTCATCGGTGCGGTTCCGTCCGCGTTTTTAATAGCTTTGGAAAATCCCGTGCAATGTGTGGTTTTTGTGATTTTTATCTTCATTTTACAGCAGTTGGACGGCAATATTTTAAGCGCGAAGATACTCGGCGCGACCACAGGGCTGAGCGGTTTTTGGGTAATATTCTCTATCCTCATCGGCGGCGCTCTTTTCGGGTTTATGGGAATGCTCATAGGCGTTCCGGTGTTCGCCGTTATTTATCACTCGCTAAGGCGCGCTGTAAACCGCCGCGTTGAGAGCAAAAAAGCTAAAGCGGAAGACCGCCCTCCGGGCATCTAACAACGGAACATTTATTACCGGCGTAATCTTATGGCAGTAAGGAGAACCCCCGATGAAAAAATTTTTCACAGAGTTTAAGGCGTTTGCACTTAGGGGGAACGTTATTGACCTTGCTATGGCGGTGATAATCGGCGCCGCGTTTCAGGGAATCGTTGCGTCGCTGACGGAGAATATCCTGTCACCGGTACTCGGGCTGTTAGTCAGCGAGAACTTTGACGCGCTGAGTGTGACGTTCTTTGGGGTGACGCTTAAATACGGCGCATTTATCACAAGCGTGATAAATTTCGTGATTATGGCGTTTGTGATTTTCCTGCTGATGAAGCTGATAAAAGCTATCTCCGGAGCAAAGAAGCCGGAGGTCGAAACGTCTCCGGCGACTAAAATGTGTCCCTACTGCCGGACTTCCATAGACCCGTCGGCTACGCGCTGTCCGCATTGCACGTCGGTGTTGGAATAAAAGGAGAAAAATATGAGCCCAAACGAGAAAAACAATTTATATGAAAGTTTCAAGAATCTTCCATCGCCTATTTACTACGGAAATGATCAAGCCAAACCTACGGAACTTAAACGTTTGTTGAGTAACTTCCTTGACTGCCCTTCTCCGGGAAAGGCATATGATTTTATCGAGGAATACTTTGTTGCCGTAAGAAAAGGAGCTGTTTTTCATGATGATAAAATACCATTTAACCGTGATGATAAAAAACATATCCACACTGTTTCACTATATCTTTTAGGCGTATGTATTCAAGAGGTTGTAGAACCAAAACTTCAAAAATTTGCAAAGAAAATTTACAAACCAGATAAAGTACCAAAGCTCGAATTTATGTATGGTTTCTTACTTCGCTGTTTCATGATATGGGTAACGGTATGGAGAATAAAAAAGACTATATTCTACTTGAGAAAAATAAAGCACTACAGTATTATCAAAATTATTATCAAATATGTGACGACCCTTTTGATTACATAAAAGAAAATGAGACTTACTTAAAAGGACGGAATCACCGCGAGTTGATATTAGAGCCTTATGATAAGATTATCGAATCCTATTTTTTTTACCGTAAAGATTACTTCCATCGTATAGATCACGGGATAATCGCAGGTTATTTATTTTTTGATAGATTGAAAAAAAATTACAAAGAGGCGTGGGATAAGCTTAATGGAAGCGGAGTTGAACATGACTATATATTTGATAGGTTTGATTATAAGGGTTTAGTATGGAGCAAAGAACTTTTATTATGGTTTGCCTATATCTCGCAGAACATTATGGCACATAATATTTGGAAATCCGAAAGCGATGAAGATGACAAGAAATATGAAGCTTATAGTTTGGAAGATCTGACACGGGAGAAGTTTCAATCTATTTGTATTGATAAGTCCCCGTTATTGTTTTTCTTATGCCTACTTGATACTATAAGAACCGACAAAACGATTTACCGACGATACTCCAAAAGATGTATGGGAAAATATAGACATAACATATTGCAAAGGCACAAACGAAATAACAATTAAGCCAATAGAAACACTAATGAATATGAAGCATTATAATGAATGGCTTATAAATATATGCACAATTCCGCAGTGGTTAAACTCTAAGATAACAATTGAGTACGGGAGCGATAAGCATACTGTTATAAAAATTGCTATCTTATAATGTAAAAAATGTCACTGTAGGTTACAATAAGGAAACGTCCAGAATGATTAACGTTCCTCGTTTTCCACTGTCCACTCACGACTATGGGCTAATGTCTATCTCGTCATTGACAATGAGTAAAAAATTTCTGCTGCATTATATCACAAAATTATTAAGATTTCAACAAACAGTTTTTAATAATTATTTTTCTTTACAGTCGTCACAGTGCGGACAGCCTGCACAGTCTCCCTTTCGCTTACGAATAATTATCGCTGCAATAACCGCCGCGATAACTGTGAATATTCCTACCGTTAACAAAACCGAACCCATAATCTATCCTTCGAATATCAGCGAACCTATCAACCGCACCACCAGCGCAACTATGTAAGCGAAACTGCACTGATAGGCTATCGCTATCCAAAACCACCGCGCGTTGTTCATCTCCCGCCGTATCGCGCCTACCGCCGCCATACACGGCATACACAGCAGGTTGAACACAAGAAAAGCATACGCAATCACCGGAGTAAACGCCGCGGATATTCCTGAGCCTCCGCCGTAAATAACGCCAAGCGTCGCGACGATATTCTCTTTGGCTATCAGACCGGTAAAGACGGACACGGTCGCCTGCCATGTTCCGAACCCCAGCGGAATGAACAGCCAGCTAAGCATTCTGCCTACTGTCGCAAGCAACCCGAAGCGCAGGTCGCTAACCATTTGGAACCTGCCGTTTACAAAGCCGAAATTGGACAGAAACCATACCGCAACGGAGCTTATTAAAATTATTGTACCCGCTTTTTTTATGAAACTCCAGCCGTTATGCCACGTCTCACGCAGAAGCGCACTGAGCGTCGGCATATGATAGTTAGGCAGCTCCATAATGAACGGAGTACTGTGCCGCCTGAACCACTTAAACTGCTGAAGAATAATTCCGGAAAGGAGAATTGAAGCTATGCCTAACAGATAGGAGCTTGCCATAACCCAGCTTCCGCCGCCAAGAGCCGCCCCCGCAAACAGCGCGATTACAGGCAGTTTAGCTCCGCAAGGCATAAACGTAGTCGTCATAATGGTAACGCGGCGTTCGCTGTCCGATTCAATCGTGCGCGATGCCATAATTCCCGGAACTCCGCAGCCTGTTCCTATAAGAAACGGGATGAACGACTTCCCGGACAGACCGAAGCGGTGAAAAATACTATCAAGCAAATAAGCTATCCGCGCCATATATCCGCAGCCCTCAAGGAATGCGAGCATAAAAAACAGGATAAGCATCTGCGGCACGAATCCAAGCACCGCGCCTACGCCGCCTATTATACCGTCTATAATAAGTCCGCGCTGCCATTCTGCCGCGCCTGCTGATTTTAACCAACCGGAAACCGCATTGGGGATAAGTTCGCCAAACAGCGTTTCGTTTGTCCAATCGGTAATAAAACCTCCAAGAGTACTTACGGCTATAGCGTACACAACAAAGATAACTGCCGCAAAAATCGGCAGCGCCAGTACGCGGTTCATTACAAAGCGGTCTATCAGTTCCGTAGGCGTCTTGCGCGTACTTTCGCGCTTATTCAGAAACTGTTTGACTATGCGCTCAATATATGTATAGCGTCCGTTGGCGATAATGCTCTCGCTGTCATCGTCTAATTGCGCTTCGGCGTCCGCGATTAGCCGCTCAATGGCGCTGTGGTCGATATCCGGATAACGCGCTTTAACAAGCGCGTCGCGCTCAAATAATTTGACCGCGTCGAATCGCCTGTGTTCCGAGCTGTCCGGCAAAAGCGCCTCAATAACGCCGAGTGTACGCTCCGCCGCCGAATCAAATCGAACGAACTTAGGCGGCGCGTCGGATACAATCAGGGGCAGTTCCGCAGCAAGCTCCGCCGCGTGAGCAGTGTTAGTACCTTTGAGCGCGCTGATAGTTACGGCAGGATGTCCGAGTATCTCTCCAAACTTGGCGACATCAAGTTCCACGCCGCGCTTTTCGAGTATATCAAGCATATTGACGGCTAAAACCATAGGTATATCCAATTCCGCAAGCTGAGTGGAAAGATAAAGATTACGCTCAATATTCGTGCCGTCGATGATGTTAAGTATCGCGTCCGGTTTATCACGCAGTAAGTAATTGCGGGCTATCACTTCCTCTGAGGTATACGGCGACAGGGAGTATATGCCCGGCAGATCTGTAACGGAAACGGAGCTGTCAGTCTTTAATTTGCCGGTTTTCTTTTCCACCGTTACTCCAGGCCAGTTGCCGACAAACTGGTTGGAACCGGTCAGATTATTAAACAGCGTCGTCTTTCCGCTGTTAGGATTACCTGCTAAAGCGATTGTCATTGGTCAGTTTTCTCCACAGTTATCATTTCTGCGTCCGCACGGCGCAGTGAGAGAGTATAGCCGCGCAATTTAAGTTCTATAGGGTCGCCCAACGGAGCGCAGTTGGTTACAGTAATATCTATGCCTTTTGTAATCCCCATATCCATAATTCTTCTGCGAACTGCACCGGCACTGTTTATTTTTGTAACGCGAACACGGGAGCCGACGGGAACATCCTTTAATGTGGTCATAAACCCCTCCAAAAAGTTAGTCTAATCTAACTTTAGATATAAGTTAGCATATAAATTTTGCGTTGTCAAGCGTTTTTTGCGTTTGCGAAAAGTTTTTTTCGGAGCGTAAAAAAGTCGTGCTGACACGCACGGCATATATTCAGCATGGTAACAACCTTGTTGCTTTGTTCACGTTAACAGATATTTTTATAAATGTTAACAAACTGGTAAAATATTAAAGCAATAACCGTATTGACAATGACGTAAAAATGGTGTACAATGCTCCACGTCA
>JAITQY010000058.1 GCA_031288675.1 Oscillospiraceae bacterium
CTTGACGGTATAGAATCGGCATTAGAGCTTATCCCGATTGATGAGCGCCGTTATGCCGCTCTTGTGGATGGCAAAGGTCAGTTCTATGTATACGCTTCCAGTGTAAGCAACATTACAGACGCGCTTGACCGTCTTATGGACGATCGTGACATCCCGCGTAACTTTATCAGTTAACGCGTTTGCCGCCGCTTACAAATATTGGAACAAATGTCAAAGAAAATACACACATTATTCGTACAATAGACTTGAATTTTGAAACTCTATAGTGTATACTTGTCTGCGGTATGAATAAAGATTATATTTATGTTGTTCTATCCAGAAGTCCGACGATACTTTCGCGCGCTATACATAGGATAAGCGGAGACGCCTACACGCACGCGGCTCTGGCAATGGATGAGAACCTAAGAAATATGTTCAGCTTCGGAAGACGCTGGGCAAACAATCCTTTTATAGGGTGTTTCCGCCGGGAGCGCCTTAATGAGGGTGTATACAAATATTGCAGTACATTACCAGGAACGGTTATTAAACTTGATGTTTCCCCGGAACAACACAAACGCGTATCGGCTATACTGACAGGATTCCGGAAGAACCGCAAATATTACGGTTATAACTATCTTGGACTGTTTGCCCACTTGTTTGATATGAACTATCAGTCTGACAATAGTTTCTTCTGCTCGGAGTTCGTATACCATGTGCTTCAGCAAAGCGGTATTACGGACTGGAATGTTCCGCGCAGCAGGGTAAAGCCGTATGACCTGCTGCAGCTCAACGGTGAAGTCGTGTTCAAAGGCGACCTGACGCACTACGGTTTACAGCGCAAAGCAGGTTAAATATTCTGATTATTCTTCAGCAGACTGACGCCCGCCCAAGAGGTCGGTTTTGCTATTCCGAGAAGCTCTAATATCGTTGGAGCGACGTCGCAAAGTCTGCCATGCGTCAGAAGTTCGCGGTCGGAGTTGTAAATCCAAAACGGTACCAAATTCGTTGTATGCGCAGTGTGCGGAGAGTTTGATAAATCGTCGAACATTTTCTCAGAATTTCCATGATCCGCCGTAATCAGCGCAACGCCCCCAACCGAACGTACTGTGTCAAGCACTTTGCCCACACATATATCTACCGTTTCAACCGCGCTGACCGCAGCGGAGAAATTTCCGGTATGACCGACCATATCGCAGTTGGCAAAATTGCATATAATCATATCGTATTGTCCTTCAGATATACGCTTCGTAAGCGCGTCTGTTACAGCATATGCGCTCATCTGAGGTACAAGATCATAGGTGGCAAACTCTTTAGGCGACGGAATAAGAACGCGGTCTTCACCGTCAAATACCGTTTCTATGCCGCCGTTGAAAAAGTATGTAACATGAGCGTACTTCTCTGTCTCAGCGATGCGGAGTTGCCGCAAACCGTGCAAAGATATAACCTCTCCAAGCGTTTCACGGGGAATTTCCGGCGGATATGCGACGGTAACATTCGGCATGGTCTCGTCATACTGAGTCATACAGATAAATACCGGAGCCAAATACTTTCGCTCAAACACAGTGAATGAGGGGTCAGCAAACGCACGGGTAAGCTCCCTTGCCCTGTCCGGACGGAAGTTGACGAACACGACCGTATCGCCTTGCTGAACCCTGCTGTCAAGAGCGGTTACAACAGGCTTGATAAATTCGTCGTATATTCCGGCGGTATAGGAGCGTTCAACCGCCGCAACCGGGTCAGAATTGAATTCCCCGATGCCGTTAGTAAGCGCGTCATAGGCAATTTGTATACGCTCCCAACGGTTGTCGCGATCCATTGCGTAAAACCGACCGGTAAGTGTAGCGATTTTAGCGTTCGGCGGCAGATGAGCCTGTATATCGCGTAGGAAGCCGACCGCGCTCCGCGGCGGAGTATCGCGCCCGTCTGTGAACAGATGAACGAATATATTCGGGACGTTTTTGTAAAGCTCCAGACAGCCGTAAAGGTGCTTGGACGTACTGTGAACCCCTGCATCGCCGAGCAAAGCGAACAGATGAAGCCTGTCGGAGGTTTGCGCCGCCTTTAGAACCGGATTGGCAAAGAAACTTCCGTCATCAATTGCTTTAGAAATCTTCAAAAGGCTTTGGTAGAGTACCGTACCTGCACCGATAGTGGTATGCCCTACCTCGCTGTTTCCCATAGTGTCCGGCGGAAGTCCCGCATCCTCTCCGGAGGCAGAAAGGCTGCACGGCGAATTGGTAAGCGGCATGCCACCGTTAAGCGTGGTGAGTACGGGTGTTTTAGCAGCCGTTACGGCGTTGTTATTTGTATCCGCGCTTAGTCCAAGTCCGTCAAGGATAAGCAGTACGACCGGCTTAACCATTGTCAGCCGCCTCAATAATCTTCGCGAACTTGGTTGCGTCAAGAGACGCACCTCCGATAAGTCCGCCATCTATGTTCGGCTGAGCCAATAGTTCAGCCGTGTTTTTCTCGTTCATAGAGCCTCCATAGAGGATTCGCACACGGCGCGATGCGGCAACTCCGGCGAAAGCTTTTATGTCTGCGCGGATGAACGCGCACATCTCCTCCGCCTGTTCGGATGATGCGGTCTTACCTGTACCGATAGCCCATACGGGTTCGTAAGCTATAACTATGTTTTTGAATACTTTTGTTCCGTAGCGGTTGAGCGCGCTGCGGAGCTGCAGGCGGACAGTGTCATATTCAAGCACAAGCTCACGCTCTTCAAGGGTTTCGCCGACGCATAGGATGGGCTTGAGCGAATATTCAAGCGCACGCTGTATTTTCTCCATAACTATAAGGTTAGTCTCGCCGTGATAACGGCGGCGTTCGGAATGCCCGATAATACAGTACTCCGCACCGGAGTACGCAAGCATCAAACCGGATACTTCGCCTGTGAACGCGCCCTCGTCGTGCGCGGAAATATCCTGTGCGCCGAGCGATATTTTTATCTCGCGAGTGACGTTTTTTAGCTGATAAAGAACGGTAGGCGGCACACAAACGGCGACGTCAACCGTATCTTTCGCGGTCTTATCAATGACCTCTAAAACGTCAGGTTCCGCGAGGTTCATTTTCCAGTTGCCCGCGATAAGCGGACGCCGCTGAGCTTTGTTCATTTATTTGTTCTCCTTGTCAAGGTTGTCAAGCAGGCAGGCAATCCCCGGAAGCGTCTTGCCCTCAAGATATTCAAGTGTTGCGCCGCCGCCCGTAGCGTTGTGGCTCATCTTGTCCGCAAGACCGAGTTCGTTGACAGCGGCAAGGCTGTCGCCTCCGCCTACGATAGTGAACGCTTCGGAGACCGCCATAGCTTCCGCAACGGCTTTGGTTCCTCCGGAGAAGTCGGGAATTTCAAATACGCCCATAGGTCCGTTCCAGATAATAGTCGATGAGCTGCGTATCACTTCGGCGAAGCGTGCGCGCGTTTCAGGACCTATATCTACGCCTTCGCAATCGTCAGGAATGGCTGACGGAGGGTAAACGGCGCATTTTGCGCCTTGCTTGAATTCATTGGAAGCGATAACGTCGGTTGGCAGAAGCAGATTCACGCCGAGCTTTTTAGCTTTGGAGAGCATTTCGCGGGCGTATACAAGTTTATCCGCGTCAAACAGTGACTTACCGATTTTAGCGTTTTTGTTTTCGGCGCAGACAAATGTATATGACATTCCTCCGCCGATAAGCAGATTGTTTACTTTGTCAAGCAGATGGTCAATAACGCCGAGTTTATCGGAGACTTTCGCGCCGCCGAGTATGGCGGTAAACGGACGCTGAGGGTTATCAAGCGCAGCGCTAAGCGCGGTGAGTTCACGCTCCATAAGCAGTCCGGCATATGCGGGCAGGTAAGCGGCGACTCCGGCGGTTGTAGCGTGGGCGCGGTGAGCCGCGCCGAACGCGTCATTAACAAATAGGTCGGCAAGCGCGGCAAATCGCTTGGAAAGCTCCGGATCGTTGGCTTCTTCGCCGGGGTAGAATCGCGTATTCTCTAAAAGTACAGCTTTAGCGTCCGGAATCGGGTCGCCGAGCGTAATAAGCGGAACGGTGAACCCGAGAAGCTCTGACAGGCGGTTAGCGACCGGAGCAAGCGAATACTGAGCGTCCGGTTTGCCCTTTGGTCTGCCGAGGTGCGAACACATAATCGCCTGACCTCCGGCAGTAAGGATATATTTAATAGTATCTAACGAGGCGGTGATGCGCGTGTCGTCAGTGATTACGCCGTTCTCCAGCGGGACATTAAAATCACAGCGCAGGAGTACGCGCTTGCCGGATAATACGGCGTCTTTGACGGTTTGTTTGGTCATTATAAATTCTCCTTAATTGGCGTCGGTTAACGCAGTTCCTGCAATTTGCCAAGCTGTCTGATAGCTTCATATGCCGCAATTGCGGCAGAGTTGCCGAGATTTAGACTGCGCGCCGCGGGAATATCGCGCATTGGAATACGCACACAGCGGTCTGAAAATTGTTCGCGCAGGTTTTTAGAAAGTCCGGCGGTCTCTTTGCCGAACATCAGGAAGCAGTCCGGCGTGTATACCGCTTCGGTATAGAGAGTTACCGCTTTTGTAGTGAAAAGCCAAATGTTTTCCGGCGCGTCAGGATTATCGGTGAAGAAGCGGTCAATATCCGGGTAGACGGCGACGTCTACCGCGTGCCAGTAGTCAAGTCCCGCGCGTTTAACCGCGGCGTCAGAAACGCTGAATCCGAGCGGTTCGATAAGGTGCAGTTTGCAGCCGGTAACGGCGCATGTACGCGCTATATTGCCTGTATTCTGCGGAATTTCCGGTTCCACAAGAACGATGTTAAGCATTGGCGATAGTTCCTCCGAGGGATAATTACAGATATATTATACCCCAACGGGGCGGAGATTGCAAGGGGAAAATGGGAGGGCAGAGAGACGATAATATTTTTATTGCGGCATTGCGGAGATTGTGGTATATTAAAAGAAAATGGAATGTATGGGGTGATTAGATGATGAACGCAAATTCGGCGGCAATAAACTGGTTGCTTGAAGACAGCAATCCGGCGGTTAAATACCGTACACATACCGAGATACTCGGTCAGCCGGCAGATAAAGCCGAAGCGGCGGCATGGTTGAATAAGTTTTTGCCCTATAATTGGCGGGAACGTACAGGATTATGGTCTGTTTATTACCTCAACGCTTTTGCGGAATGCGGGCTGACATTTGAGGACACTAAAATCAGCTTGGAAAAAGCGGTGCAGCCGTTTGAGTACAACTGCGATAATTTTATGCGGCTTAGGGCGTTAGTACGTTTGGGATTAGGCGAAGAACCGATCGCTAAGGCAATAGTCAGCAGTTTGCCTGAAAGACAATTACCAGACGGCGGTTTCCTTTGTCTGCATCGGCTTGACAAGCTGAAATATACGCCCAAAAGCTGTGTAAAAGCCAATATACAAGCTCTGATGTTTTGCGCCGAGTGTCGTAAGAATGGTATACATACTGACGTTGTTGCTCCGTTGCTTGATTATTTTTGGAATCACAGGCTATTTTATCGGACAGATAGCCCGAGTACGCTAATATTGAATGGTCGTGAGGGATGGTGTGAGATTGACACGTTCCACCCGTTTGAGGTTATGCGCGTTGGACTTCACAATATCGTCGAGGCGTTCTGCGCGTTGGGTTACGGCAACGATGAGCGGTTGTGTGAAGCGTGGGAACTCCTGCGCGCCAAACGGGCGGATGACGGGAAATATCTGCTTGACCAGACGCTGACGAAATCGTATCTGCCGAAAGAACGCGTAGGCAAGCCGAGCAAATGGGTGACGTTTTACGCGCTGCTTGCGGAAAAAGAAAGAGGGATACAATGACGGTTCACGAACTAATGGTGAAAACCAACCATTACCTTATCAAGGGCGGGGAGCTAACCGGAGCGCAGAAAGCGAAAATAGCCGGTCAGCTTCTTGCCGCGCGCAGTGACGGCAGAACGTATCAGAGCTTTATCAAGGGAGTAAAAGCTCCGGAGTATCTGTTCGGACAGGGACAATCAAATGACAGCCGGGTAATGTATCCGCTGTTTTTTATACCGCCCTATAATGACGGCAAGAAGCTTCAAACGGTTATTCCTATGTCGCCGAAAACGCATATATTAGCCGCAAACTCTTATGAGCTTGAGATACTTCGGCTACTTTGCTTGTTCGCTCCCGACGCTCCGGATGTAAAAAAGATGACGGCAAAGACGCTTGCGCGGCTGAAAACTACCTGTTTTGCGTATCAGGACTGCCATTACGGGGAGTGTTTTCATTCGGCTCTGATAGCCCTGCGTTTTCTTGCCGCCGCTTCGGATGAACTGGAGTGGATGAAAAAACTGATTAAGTTCTTTAACAAATATAACGGCGAAACGCGCCGGCACAGCGGTACAATATGGTATTACTGGCTGTGCCTGTCAGAGATTCCTATTGAAGCAGCTGAGGCGGAAATAGAGAAAAACAAGCCTCAAATGCTGCTATGGCTTAATTCTAAAAGCGCGGTAATGAACAGTGAAAACGACAAAACCATACACCCTGTTTTATATTGCATACTTCGCAACTGTCTGTGCCATTTACAGGAATATGCCTATATCCAAAACCGTGACCCGTTTGTAAGCGGGAAAGACGGTCGGCTTCATTTTAATATGAGCCGGTAGCCGAGATAGTCGGCAGTCAATACAGGAGGTAGGTGTTAGGTAGTAGGCGTTAGGAGACGGGTGAAACGGCGGGCGAGCGGTGCCGAGATAGTCGTTAGTCTATAGTCGACAGTGGACGAGGATGCGGCGGGCGAGCAGTGCTCGCCCCTACGGGAAACGAGACAGTCAGCAGTTAGTAGTCGACAGTCGAGAGTGGACGAGGGAAACGGGGAACATTAATCATTAAATATTATCCCATTAATCATTACGCCTGTATTATAGCACAAAGTTTCTGATTTGTCAAGAGAAAATTTGTGTGTAATCGTAAATAATTTGTGAACGATACGGGCGAAGGAAGAGAGGCGGTTCTGA
>JAITQY010000060.1 GCA_031288675.1 Oscillospiraceae bacterium
ACAAACGACGCAAAGTGGAGCTTGAGTGCAGAGGGCGTAGGCAATCTTGATAGTTATTCTGACAGAGAAAAAGCGAACTGGTCAGGCAGCAAACGTATTGTGTTGTATGACAGTCCCGCACAGCTTAAACAGTTTGTAGAAAACGCTCGAGCGAAAAATAACCTTGATAAGAAGATGTACTTCGGAAAGATACCTGCTGACATAGCCGCAGGCATTGAAGCGGAAACCGGCGTTAATATCACCGGTAATAATCTGTCTCTGTCTGCTATGGAGATACGCAAAATAATCGCAAAGCACGGAGATAACGCGACAGAAAACAAACGCGGGCAGAGATCAATAGTACTTGATGATTTCGCCGCTATTCCGTCCATTGTAACAGAGTACGATAAAGTTACCCTCGCCGGAACACACAATGGCAGACCGGTTCTGCTATTTGAGAAAGAAATAAATGGTAAAACGACAGCAGTTACTTATACATCTGAACGGTCAAGGGACTTGATTGTGCAAACGATGTATTCGGGCAAATCAAAAAGCAGTATAGCCCGCGCGGCAACTGGCGAACCCGCTGCCTCTACGTCCGAAACGACGTCGGGGACTACTGCTTTAAGTGATACCAGTATATCACCGTCTGCTGAAAATGTCAATAGTAAAATTTCGGCTGAAGCCGGCGTCAATGACGGCAATGTCAATAGTAAATATTCGTTGTCTGAAACTGAGAACGGCGGGGCTGCTGAAGCTGAGCTTGAGGAGGGGGTACCTGCGTTTATAACGAGGCAGAGGGACGCGGTGCGTGCGGCGTATAACCAGGCGGACGCGAAGGCGAAAGCCAAAGGGATGGGAGTGCGCGCAAGCAGGGCAAGCGCAAAGGGGATTAAGGAAGATCTGCACAGTACGCTCAGCCTGACGAAGATGCACGAGGGACTAAGGGACGCCGTAACGGCGTATCAGAAAGGCAAGGACTTATCGTTTGAGGCGTTGTATAACTCGCTTACGCCGTTAGCGTGGGAGATAGCTCACTCGGCGGAAGTGGAGATAACGTATACGGACGGCAGCGGAACGGACTGGGTGAACCCTTATTACGGCGATATGGACAATTCCGTAAGGATGATAACGAACGCGCTTGCGGCGCATCTTGCGGACGCTAAACCCGTGTATGATAAGACGCTTGAAGCGGTAAGGGACTGGGCGCAGCGCAGAGCGGCGGGAGTAGAGCGCGCAAACGAGCTTATACGCAAGTATAACTCCGGGCGTGCCGATACGATTAAGCCCTCCGGCAGGGAGAACTTTGAAGCGCCTGAGCACATAGGCGGTATGGGCATTAAGATTGACGGCAGTAACGGCGAGTATAGCGGCGTTGATACGCTCATCAAAAACGAGGACGCTTACAAGAGATATGACACGTTCGTAAAGGCGGAGATAAAACGGCTTAAGCCTTCAGACGAGGATATTAGAATCGCGAGACAGCTTGCGAACGGTGATATAGACATAACAAGCATATCTGACATTAAGGACAAACGCAGGCTGACTGATTTCGCTGATATGTTCGCAACGCAGAACGCGCTTGCGTCCGGACTTATAGCGGAGCGCCGGAGAGCCGTAGCGCGTTATGAGGATACGGGCAGCGATTACTTTCTTGAAGGTGTGACGGAGGTCAAACAGGCAGGGAAGCTGACAATGAATCTGCTGACGCCGGAGCGGCTTGTAAAGCGTGCGTTCGGGGAGAGAGCCGGAACGCGTATCTATGAGCATTTCTTCGCGCCCGTGCAGGCGAACGAATCGGAGCGGCTGAGGTACGCCGGAGAGCTGCTTGACCAACTGCGCGAGTTTGAGGGTTCGGACGGCAAGGTACGCGCGCTGAACGACGCGGAGAGCGATGCGGTGTTCACGATGCTTGAGGCGGAGAACATTGAGGAGCGCATTGACCGCGAGTATCTGTCCGACTACATCAGGCAGCTTGCGGATCAGCTTATAGAGGACGCGGGGGTTAACGCTGAGAGGATAGTAAGGGACTATTCCTTTATACGTCCTAATTCGCAATGGAAGACGGCTGAGCGGTTAAACACTAAGCAGATAGCGCTTGCGCAGAACTACGCGCAGATGAAGGTACTGGAGAAGGAGTTCTCCGCCGGCACGGTAGACAAGACGCGCGTGGAGAACAGTGTCAAGGTACTGTGTTCTCATTATGTTAGTAGGGATCAACCCCGCTCGCGCGGGGAGCAGTCCAAAGTCGGCAGTCAATGCAGGAGGTAGGCGGGATCAACCCCGCTCGCGCGGGGAGCAGACTAAATATATTCCTAATTTTATTGACTTCTCTATCTGCCAAATTTCAATTTTCATTCACTTTCATTCTTACTGCCTTTTGTGTTATATATCTCTGTACCTCAATTTTCGCTTCATCTACTACTCATCTGACGTTAGCCGTCGATATATCTCTGCGGTTATCCGGCAATCCGCTGCAGAGTTATGCAATCCGCTTCTATCAATTCCAAAATGCTCCGCCAGAGAAGTCAGCTTATAGCTTTTCAAATTATACAGTTTCTTTTTTGACAGCGCCAGCGTATCAATTACTTCATTCATCAACATTGGCATTGAGAGCTTGCGCCGAGCCGCGTTTATAAACATTAGGTCAAATCTCACATTATGAGCAACGATTTGACTGTTTCCGACGAATTTTTCAAGCTCCGTCATTGCATCATTTAGGTCTATTCCGTCACGTACCAGTTGCTCAGAACTTATTCCCGTCAGCCGCGTTATCGGAGCCGGAACTTGCTCTACGCTATGTACCAATACCTGATACTCCTGTACTTCTTCACCGGATACCAATGCGCCTGAAACAAATTTTAGTGCACATATGGAAATTATGGAGTCGCTCTCCGGATTCAAACCAGTCGTTTCAATGTCCAAAATCGTATAAACACATGAGTCTTCTTTCTGATTCATAATCTCGGATTTCTTCAAACGGCTATGCTGTCTTGCCGCCAAATAGCGGCTGGCATTGCTGGCTTCAACTTTGCCGCCTTTCGCCTCCGCAAGACGCGTTAGTTCCGGGTGCATCATTAACTTCAACCCATCGAAATCTATTGGTTGCCAATTGCTGTTATATACGCGAAAATCCAAGCCCTGTTCATTGTTTGTGTTGAACACCATGGTCGCACGCCCGGTTTTCGCTGATTTTTGTATGCGCTCCCATAACCGGTCGCGGACACGGGCACTTAAATTGCCGGCAAATACTCCCACACTAATTTCCATCAACCATTTCGTTATATCTCCGCGCAAACTGTTAGGACAATTAGTAAGCGTTACGACTACCATTCTTCATCACCTTCCGGTTCGTTTGACTCTTGCGGTTCATCCTCTAATAAAATACCATATCCAGCCTCCGGTTTCGTATCGTCAAAGTTATCTGAATCCTTACCATATGACACGGCGTTTTTAACAAAACCGTTTTTCTCATCCCAAAGATTCACCACATCAGAATAAATGTCTTCATTTTCCGTATTTTGCGTTATTAAATTGTCAAGGAACAATGCGCGGATATCTTTTGCGGCGCGTTCTATAATTTTGCCGTCTGAAACCGCATCGCGAACCGCACGTCTAACCGCACCGCCAATATCCGTATCGGTATATTCCGCCGCACACCGGAACGCAATAGATATAGTTATTTCCGCCTTGTAGAGATCGGCAATATCATAAACAAAACTTCTTTCGTGTCCGGTATGTACAAACCCTAATCCAGGGCTACATCCAAGCGCAACAATCACGCTGTGTGCTATTCCATACAAGCATGCGTGCGCTGCGGAAAGCGCCATATTTACTGCATTGCTGTCTCCAAAATTGTCCGGATTATACTCTCGACCGTTCCACTCAATCCCGGTTTCTTGAGACGCTTTACGGTATACCATGCGGATTCTTGC
>JAITQY010000095.1 GCA_031288675.1 Oscillospiraceae bacterium
AGTTTCTGATTTGTCAAGAGTTTATTTGCGTGCAATCGTAAATAATTTGTGAATAGCTTTACTCATCAAGTTTTAACACTGCCATAAACACCTCCTGCGGAACGGCGACGCTGCCGAGAGAACGCATCTTCTTCTTGCCTTCTTTCTGCTTCTCCAGCAACTTCTTCTTACGCGTAATATCACCGCCGTAGCATTTGGCGAGAACATCCTTCCGCAGCGCGCGGATAGTCTCACGCGCAATCACGCGCCCGCCTATCGCCGCCTGAACCGGTATCTCGAACATCTGCCGCGGAATGTTATCTTTAAGCTTTTCCACAATCCTGCGCGCGCGCGGATACGCTTTGTCTTGATGGACTATAAAGCTGAGCGCGTCAACAGGATCGCCGTTCAATAAGACGTCAAGTTTGACAAGGTCGCTGCGCCGGTATTCATCAAAGTCATAATCAAGACTTGCATAGCCTTTACTGCGCGACTTCAGCGCATCGAAAAAATCATAGATGATTTCATTGAGAGGAAGCAAATATTTAAGCTCCACGCGCCCACCGTCAAGGTAAACCTGATCAACAAGCTCCCCGCGCCGTTCCTGACACAAATCCATAATATTTCCGATATAGTCCGGCGGAACCATAACCGAAGCTTTTACAAACGGCTCTTCAGAATGTTCAATCGTTGACGGATCGGGATAATTCAGAGGATTGTCTATCATCTCTACCTTTCCGTCAGTGAGAACCACTTTGTGAATTACGCTCGGCGCAGTGGTTATAAGATCAAGGTTATATTCGCGTTCCAAACGTTCAGTGATGACTTCCATATGCAGAAGCCCAAGAAATCCGCAGCGGAATCCGAAACCGAGCGCGGCTGAAGTCTCCGACTGAAAATTAAGCGCGGCGTCATTGAGTTTGAGTTTTTCAAGCGCATCGCGCAAATCCGGGTAACGCGCGCCGTCTGACGGGTAAACTCCGCTGAACACCATCGGTCTCGCCGGACGGTATCCGGACAACGGCTCCGCTGCGGGGTTCTCCGCGTCCGTAACGGTATCGCCGGGCTGAGCGTCCGCTACGTTTTTAATGCTTGCGGTAAAATATCCAACGTCCCCTGCGCGAAGTTCCTCACAGGGTTCAAGTTTGGTAGGGCGCGGGTGACCTACCTCCACAACACGGTAGACTGAGCCTGTAGACATCAGCTTTATCTCCGCATCCTTGCGCAGTATCCCGTCCTTGACGCGTACATAAGCGATTATGCCGCGATAGCTGTCGTACTGGCTATCGAATATCAGCGCGCGAAGCGGAACATCCGTATCCGACTTCGGCGGCGGTACGTCGCGTACAATCATTTCCATTACCGCACCTATGTTGATACCCATTTTCGCGCTGATTTCCGGACTGTTCTCCGCCGGAATTCCGATTATCTCTTCTATCTCATGCTTTACGCGAGCCGGATCGGCTCCGGGCAGGTCGATTTTGTTGATTACAGGCAGCACTTCAAGGTCATTATCCACCGCAAGGTAAGCGTTCGCAAGCGTCTGAGCCTCCGTTCCCTGCCTCGCGTCCACGACAAGCAGCGCACCCTCACATGCGCTGAGGCTGCGCGAAACCTCATAGTTGAAGTCTACATGTCCCGGCGTATCAATAAGGTTAAGCAGGTATGTCTCGCCATCGTCAGCTTTGTATTGCAAACCGACGGCGCGGGCTTTGATAGTGATCCCGCGCTCCCGTTCAAGTTCCATATTGTCAAGCAGCTGGTTCTCCATCTCACGCGGGTCAACCGCGCCGCAGGCTTCAAGAATGCGGTCGGCAAGCGTACTTTTGCCGTGGTCAATGTGCGCGATTATTGAGAAGTTGCGAATCAGGTTCGGATTGGTCATATAGTCTGTATTTCTCCGTAATTCGTTTAGTTAATTTGAGACCGTTTCGTCCGGCTAACAACCGGCAAAACCGGTGCAAGGAATACGAAAATAAGCATTATCGCGCCCTCAAACATAAAGAATTTAGCATAGTCATTGCCGGCAAGCGGCATAGTCACATACCGCGGAATGATAACGTTAGCGGCAAGCATAAGCGTCGCCATAAAGCCGCCCGCCGTACCCGCATATGTAGGTCCTATCTCAGGGAATGACAGCGGAAGCGCAGTCAGCAGCGGCGTAAATCCGAGAGTAAAGAACCCGAGCAAAGCAAGCAGGATCAGCTTAACCGGCAAATACGGAACTCTCCACGCGAAAGCGATTCCTGCCGCGCCAAGTAATCCGATAATAGCGAAGCTGAGCTTCAAATGTCCGATTTTCGTGAGCAGTTTCGGTGTAAACAGGCAGCCGAACATCGCGGCAAAAGTGAACACTCCTGTAATCAGCGCCGCCTGAGAATCGGAATACGTGCCTTTAAGAGCCTCCGGCAGGAACTGGCTTAGAGTCAGCGCGGAGGATTGGAACAGCATCATAGCCGCCGCATTGATCCAAAGTTTACGGCTCCTGACCGCGACTTTAAGGCATTCTAAAATCGGCGGGGATTTAGCCTCATCCGCAACAGAAACCTCAGGGCGCTCCCTGCCGAACACTATCCACATCACGAGCATAACTACGGCGAACACGGCAGACGAAACGAAAGCGAAGTGATAGCCCGGCAGCATCGCCGCAACAATACTCGCCAGCGCCATAGACCCGTTGCTGAACGCGACAAATACGCCTACGCCGAAGTTTATCTGATTATGAGGGAACCACCTCCCAATAAGCTTCATCTGGTTGGAGTTAAAGAATGTAGCGGCAATTCCGGTGAACACCATGCACACGAACATCATTTCATAACTGTTCGCCCATATGCGGGTTACAATAGCTGCTGTACTAAGCGCATAGCTTACAATGAGCACTTTCTTCAGCCCGAAGCGGTCTACCGCAACTCCGGATACAAGGCTAAGCAGCGCTCCCGGGATAAGCGGCGCTGTGGAAATCGCTACAAATGCCGTATTATCGAATATGTTGTGGTCACTCAGCCAAGGAACGCCCCAGCGCGTAAGCATAAACTGCGCGTACTGCGGCGACATTATGCCTAAACACATTAGAATCAGTATAACCCATTTATAGCTTTTATTCTTCTGTTTTATCAAAACGGTTACTCCTTAGTAAATTCGGACTGCAATCCAGCAATTTCAACGCGCTTCAGGCGCGCCGAACGCGGCGGACTGCGGCGGTAGGGATCATATTTGAAACGGCTGCACCAGTCATACGGCTCCACTATGCCGTAACGCCGGCATATGATTTCATCTTTGGTAACGTCAGAACCAAGCGAGCAATACGCGCACATAGGTTCAATTCCTTTTCTGAACAGCATAGACATAATCCCCCACTATCGCGATTATACTACATATTAGGCTTTTTAGCAAGAGGTTTTTTTGACAGCAAAACGCAAACCATAAATTGAAAATTTCTCTTGCAATTGGCGAAATGTTGTGTTATACTAATGCCAGCTAAAATTAATTTGGGAGGTTTCACGAAGCAATGACAAAAAGAGAAGCGTTTATGTCGGCGCTAAATAACGACAAGCCCATTAAATATATGGGACACGCATTTGACGCTTACCCGCAAGAGGTCATCTTCGGTGCCGGCGGAGCCGAAGTTCTTTTCCACGCTATTATAGATCCTATCAGCAACTGGGACGTTCTTCAATTCTCCGGTGAAAACTATAAGGATCTGTGGGGCGTTACCCACCGCTATGTTCTTGGCGTTGACCCGGGAATTATCCCGCTCACCAATTCCGAGAACCAAGTCATCAAAGATATGGAAAACTGGCGCGACTACGTCAAGTTCCCGGAAATCCCCAAAGACCTCGACTGGTCTTATGCTCAGGCACAGTGCAAAGCGGCACACGACCGCGGTGAGCTTGTAATGGTTCCGTCTTTCCGCGGACTGTTTGA
>JAITQY010000112.1 GCA_031288675.1 Oscillospiraceae bacterium
GCTTATAGAAAAAGCTGCGGACTTCGACGACGATATTATGATGAAATTCCTTGAGGGCGAAGAAGTCCCGAAAGATCAGCTTAAAGCGGCAATCCGCAAAGGTACGTTAGAAAATAAGCTTGTGCCGGTTTTGTGCGGAACGTCGTTTAAGAACAAGGGCGTACAGAGACTGCTTGACGCGGTTGTGGATTATATGCCCAGCCCTGTGGACATCAAGGCGATTCGCGGCGTAAGCACGAAAACCGACCAGGAGGAAGACCGTCCGGCAGACGATAGCGCTCCGTTCAGCGCGCTTGCCTTCAAAATTATGACCGACCCGTTTGTCGGAAAGCTTACGTTCTTCCGTGTGTACTCCGGCAGTATCAAGAAAGGCGACAGCGTTCTGAACTCCGTCAAAGGTCACCGTGAGCGTTTTGGACGTCTGCTGCAAATGCACGCAAATGACCGTAAAGACATTGAAGAGGTTTACTCCGGCGACATCGCGGCGGCGGTAGGTATGAAGAACACTACTACCGGCGACACGCTCTGTGACGAAAACCATCCTATCATCCTTGAGTCTATGGAATTCCCGGAGCCGGTTATCCGTCAGGCTATTGAGCCTAAAACTAAAGCCGGTCAGGAAAAAATGGCTATCGCGCTCGCGAAGCTTGTAGAAGAAGATCCTACGCTGAAAGCATACACCGATGAGGAAACCGGGCAGACGATTATCGCCGGAATGGGCGAGCTTCACCTTGAGATTATCGTTGACCGCTTACTTCGTGAGTTCAAAGTCGAGGCAAACATCGGCAAGCCGCAGGTCAGCTATCGTGAGACCATCACGCGTGAAGCTCAGGCGGATACCAAATACGCCCGTCAGAGCGGTGGTAAGGGTCAGTACGGTCACGTCAAAATCCGCATTGCGCCGAATGAACCCGGTAAAGGTTATGAGTTCATTGATGAAATCAAGGGCGGTGCAATTCCGAACGAATATATCCCGGCGGTTGACCAGGGAATTCAGGGCGCAATGCTCGGCGGAATCCTTGCGGGCTACAATGTCGTGGATGTAAAGGTCACACTGTACGACGGAAGCTTCCACGAAGTGGACTCCAGCGAAATGGCGTTCAAAATCGCGGGTTCTATGGCGTTTAAGGAAGCCGCCGCGAAAGCGGGTCCGGTGCTTATGGAGCCGATTATGAAAGTCGGCGTTACTGTTCCGGAAGACTATATGGGTACTGTAATCGGCGATATAAACGGTCGGCGCGGTCAAATCAGCGCACAGGAAATACACAACGGTATTGCGGAGATTCAGGCTAATGTTCCGCTTAGTGAGATGTTCGGCTACGCGACTGATTTGCGCAGCAAGACTCAGGGACGCGGACAGTACGCAATGGAACCGTCGCACTACGTTGAGTTGCCTAAGAGCTTACAGGAAAAGCTCATAGCAAGCAAAAAATAACTCTTGACAAAAGAATGGCGTTGTGATATAATAACGTTAATTGATTTCGGAAAAACAATGGAGGGAAACAAAAATGGCAAAACAAAAATTCGAGCGCACTAAACCGCACGTTAACATTGGTACCATTGGTCATATCGACCACGGCAAGACCACACTGACGGCGGCAATCACCAAAACGCTCGCTTTGCAGGATCCGACAAAAGCGGATTTTATGGCATATGATCAGATTGACAAGGCTCCTGAGGAGCGCGCGCGCGGTATCACAATCAACACAGCGCACGTAGAGTACCAGACCGACGCGCGTCACTACGCGCACGTTGACTGCCCGGGTCACGCCGACTATATCAAGAACATGATCACAGGTGCGGCGCAGATGGACGGCGCTATCCTTGTTATCGCGGCTTCTGACGGACCTATGGCGCAGACCCGCGAACACATCCTGCTTGCGCGTCAGGTCGGCGTTCCGTATATCGTAGTATTTTTGAATAAAGTTGACCAGGTTGACGATCCCGAATTGCTTGAACTGGTTGAGATGGAAGTACGCGAGTTGCTCAGCAAGTATGAGTTCCCGGGCGATGACACCCCGATTATCCGCGGTTCCGCGCTTGCCGCTCTTCAGAGCGAGAGCAAGGACACCACCGCTCCTGAGTACGCGTGTATCCTTGAGCTGATGAACGCCGTTGATGATTATATCAAGACCCCGGACCGTATGGCAGACAAGCCATTCATTATGCCGATTGAAGACGTATTCACCATCACTGGACGCGGCACTGTCGTTACCGGTCGTGTTGAGCGCGGTTCGATAAAGCCGGGCGACGAAGTTGAAATCGTCGGTATTACCGATACCAAGAAAACCGTCGTTACGAGCATGGAAATGTTCCACAAGGTTCTTGAGTACGTTGAGGCGGGCGATAACGCAGGTTGTCTGCTTCGCGGTATCGCGAAAACAGACGTTGAGCGCGGTCAGGTTTTGGCAAAGCCGGGTTCAATTAAACCGCTTACGAAATTCAAGGGTCAGGTTTACGTCCTGTCCAAAGACGAAGGCGGACGTCACACTCCGTTCTTCAACAATTACCGCCCGCAGTTCTATTTCCGCACGACGGACGTTACCGGTCAGATCACTCTGCCGGACGGCGTAGAGATGTGTATGCCGGGTGATAACATTGAGATGGAAGTCGAGCTTATTACTCCTATCGCTATCGAAGTAGGACTTCGCTTCGCTATCCGTGAAGGCGGTCGTACGGTCGGTTCCGGTGTTGTAATCGAGATTCACTAATTTTTGCTCAAAAATAAAATTTGGAGCGGGCTTCTTGTAAGCTCACTCCTTTCTAAATCGCAGACAGAGAAAGGTTAAAATGGGGATAAAATGAACAAAGTTTTTCAACCGGCAGATAAACGCGCAGTAAAAAGCCTTATTGCCGGCTCAGTATTGCTCTTATTTCTCGGTATAATTTACGTTTGGGCAAAGTTTGTAACTCCGGTAAGCCAGCATTTGCAGTGGGACGAGACTTCGGTTAAACTTACGGCTAACTTTATGCTGACGTGTTTCGTGGTCGGTATCCTGCTAAGCGGAATGCTTATAAGCAAAATTAAAGCAAGTCTGATTGTACTGATTGGCGGTTTGCTCCTTGCAGCAGGCGTTCTTCTTGCATCCTTTACGCCCGGCGGCACGCCGTGGCTGATATACATATTCTACGGAATACTCGGCGGTACGGGCGTTGGAATGGCATACAACACGATACTAAGCTGCGCTCAGCAATGGTTTCCGCACAAACGCGGAATGGCTATCGGCATAAGCGTTGCGTCGTTCGGCTTCAGCACGGTTATATTCGCGCCGCTTACGGCTATGATGTGCGATAAATTCGGCGTAGTCGGCACGTTCCGTATCCTCGCCGCGGTATTCGCTGTAATAACGTTAGCGTTAGCCGGCTTTATCAGCAAGCCGGAGACCGTTGCGTCGCCGGCACAGGCAGATAATAACTCTGCTGGAGATGACCAGACGCTTGCTCAGGCGCTCAAAAGCCCTAATCTGTACATCCTTATCGCGATGATGATATTCGGCAACGCGCCGTATTTGGTTTCTAATCCGTCATTCCAGACGATGGCTAACGAACGCGGTATCGGCGAACTCGGCACTCTGATGATGATGATTGTAGGCGTCGGAAACGCGCTCGGCCGCTTTGTGCTTCCCGCGATTGCCGGAAAAATAACCGCTAAAAATACCGCACTTATTGCGACAGCTACGACTGCCGTTTGCGCTATTTTGCTGATGTTCGTTCAGGGAATCGCGCTGATTCCGGTAATCACGCTCGTTGCGTTTATGTTCGGCGGATTCAGCGGAATAAATCCCGTTCTTACGGCGGATTAC
>JAITQY010000127.1 GCA_031288675.1 Oscillospiraceae bacterium
CCCCCCCCCCCCCCCCCCCCCCCCCCCCCCCCCCCCCCCGTAGAATTAAGCTGATGATAAACTATGCGGTGAAAGGAGCTGTCACAATGCCTGTTATTGCACGCTTTTATGGAATGATAATAAAGATGTACTTTCAGCAGAGCGAACATAACCCTCCGCACTTTCACGTTGTGTACGGTGAGTACGTTGGTGTGATAGATATTAACACTTTGCGTATGATAGAGGGCGACCTGCCGTCTAAAGCTCTGGATTTGGTTAGGGAATGGGCAGCCGGTCATAAAAATGACCTGTTACGTATATGGAACACGCAGGAATTTATTTCTCTGCCGCCGTTGACATAGGAGGCGCAAAATGTTTTATAAAGTTAAAGATGTGCAAGCGCTGCCGAATTACCTGCTTTACGTGAAGTTTGAAAACGGAGAGGATAAACATTATAATGTTGCGCGTCTATTTGATAAATGGAACGCATTCGCCTCTCTGCTCAATGATGAATTGTTGTTCCGACAGGTAAAAATCGACCTTGGCGGTTACGGGGTCAGTTGGAATGACGATATAGACCTATCGTGCGATGAGCTTTATCATAATGGTGTATAATAGGTGTAGCCCTCTGCGCTGTTACCCGCGCCGAAAAAAGCAGTTGACAAACAGAAAAAAGAGTTTAGTATTACAAAGTAACCGCTTAACCTTGGACGGAGGGGCGGTTACTTTTGTTTAGTATTAAAAATCGCGTTGTTGCGTACTTCCTTATTCACTGATAGTTAATAGGCTGCTGTCTCCCTTGTGCTTGACAAATGCGGTGCGCTATGATATAATAGTATAAAATAATTATGGGGGTTCTTTTGAATAAACGTAAATTTCTACAGAGTATAATAAACGGTCAAAAGAATGTAAGATATACAGATTTTGTTGCGTTGCTGAAATCTTTTGATTTTGTATTGACACGCAGCGACGGAAGTCATAATATATTTAAGAGACACGGCATTTCAGAATTCTTGAATATTCAAAATGTAAACGGCGAAGCAAAGCCTTATCAAATCAGGCAGTTTTTACAGATTGTAGAAAAAAACAACTTGAAATTGGGGGATGACTAAAATGAAAGATTACTATATCAGCATATTCTATTCGGAAGAAGACGGGGGATATATCGCGGACATTCCTGATTTAGCGCATTGTTCCGCGTTCGGCGGAACGCCTGAGGATGCGCTTCGGGAGGTGCTTGCTGCCAAACGACTGTGGCTGAAAGAAGCGGAGGATAACTGCGTACGTATTCCCGTGCCGAAATATCGTCCCGCAATCTATCAGGCGGTTCGGTGACCTGCCTGTCGTTGTTAATTCTGTGAAAAAAGTAGCTGACAAACAATACTTTACACAAACACATATAAAGGAGCAGCCATAATATGAAATATATCGTTAATTTGAATTGGGACGATGACGCGCAGGTCTGGTATTCAGAGTGCGATAACGTTCCTCTTGTGTTTGAGGACGCTTCCCTTGACGAGCTTATACGCCGGGTAACGGAAGCCGCTCCGGAACTATTGGAACTCAATGGTTTGCCGAAATCTCCGCATTTATGTTTTGCTCTCAACCGTGAATTGAGCCTGATATAATGGCTGAATACGGTAAGAAAGTCCGCGCCGTGCTGACCGAAAACAAATGTGTATTCAAAAGGCGCGGCAAGGGTGACCACGATATATGGTACAGTCCTGTAAACGGCAAGACGTTTCCGGTAGACGGTGAGATAAAATCACGGCACACCGCGAACGCCGTTCTCAAGCAGAGCGGAATAGCGTTCCGGTTTAAGTAGTGTTTTCATAGCGTCACAGGGACTAATGGCTACTTTCGTTTCCTGCGCGGTCGGCATCCATGATAATAGCCGTTTAATCTAAGGCGTCAAACGAAAGGTGGTCAATAAAAATATCGTTGAAGTCCGGATTGGCGGACAGCTCAAGATACTCCATTTTGTTCGCGAGACGTTTCGCGCGCTCATATTCGTCACAGTTGAGCGCGGCAAGTTTCGCGCCCTGTCCGGCGGCGTTGCCGATTGCGTGAACGATTTCTAACGGCAGCGGCGGAATCAGCCCGATTCCCCGCGCGCTTGCGGGGTTCATATAGCTGCCGAACGCGCCGGCGATTAAAATGTGCTTAATATCGCGCTCCTCGACGCCAATGCGGTTGCGCAGCATCTCAATGCCCGCCGCCATAGCGCCTTTGGCAAGCTGAAGCTGGCGGATGTCCTTAGCCGTAATGGATACTCTGGGCGTAACTTCAAACGCGTCGCCGCTGAGTTTTCCGGTTTCGTCTACCAAGCCGACGCGCACAAGTTCTGAAAGTACGTCAATCAAGCCGCTTCCGCAAATGCCTATCGGCTCTCCGCCGCCGATAACGGTATAGTTAGCGGTAATTTTGCCGTCCGGAGTTTTAGTTAGCTCTACGTGGTCTATTGCTCCGTCCGCGCCGCGCATTCCCTGACTTATCATAGCGCCCTCAAAAGCGGGACCGGCGGCAGTGGAACAAGTTACAAGCCTGTTTTTATCGCCAAGCACCATCTCTCCGTTTGTACCTATATCAATAAGGAGCGTAAGCTCATCCGCCTCATCAAGCGCGGCGGCGAGTGCCGCACCGACTGTGTCGCCTCCGACGAAACCCGCCATATTGGGAAACATCTTTACCGTAGCGTTAGGACAGGCTTCACTGAATCCGCAATCCGCCGAAGACAGCGTTTTCGCTTCAGTTTCCTTAGCGTGATAAGGCGCGAACGCAAGCGTTTCTGTCGTCAGTCCGCGGAATAAATGGTGCATAGTCGTATTGCCGACAATAGTAATAAGCGCGATTTCCTCCGGATTAATATTTGCGGTTTCTGCGCACTGCCGGGCAAGCTTCACCAAAGCTGAACGAATATCATTGGTCAGCGCGTCAACTCCGTGTTCTAACGAATAATTGATACGCGCGATAACGTCTCCGCCGTACTTGGTCTGCGGATTAAGCGTACTTGCGGTACATAATTCAGCGCCGGTTTGAAGGTCGAGCAAGTAGCTTGCGACAGTGGTCGTGCCAATATCATATGCCATTGCGTACCTGCCATCGATACACGGATTCAGCTTAACGTCACGCGTGATTCCTCCGAGTAAAATCCGGTGTCCGGAAACGTTTCCAGACAGGTCTACGGTCAAATCTGTATGTACTTCAGTCTGACAGGCAAGTACCTCGCGCGTCACACCGTTTTCATAAATCGTTACCTTGCACTTTTCGCATACTCCGCGTCCGCCGCAGGGCTGGTCGATAAGCAGACCCGCCGCGATAGCCGCCTGAGCTATAGTTGTGCTGTCCTCAACTGCGATAGTTTTGCCGCTCGGTTTGAATGTAATGTTGATCATATTTACGCGGTTACTCCTTTGACGGTAATCAGGTTACTTGAACAGGAAACACGAAACATAGGTTAGGGTATTCTTGCCGTAGTAGTATTTAATATTGTTCTTTGCGCATTCCTCCGCGATAAGCATACCGTAAGCTTCCATAGAGCTTTGCTGTTCGTCAGGGAACCGGCACGGCTCGTCAGGATAGGTACACTTCGGACATCGTCCGCAGCCCCCAGCGCCGAGCGCGAGCATAACATCGCCTTTGAAGTTATCACGCAGAGCCTTATAGCACTCACGGAAATGTTCGCCGTGCCGGGCGGCGGTTTCCATCATGCCCTCTCCGTCAAACTCGTCCTCTAATTCCCCGGTAGTCTGAACGACGACTCCGCGGGTATACTCGCCTACGCGCGCGGAACACTCTTCAATAGTGCCGCACGCCGGCGGACATATCCAAGTTGTACCGTAGGCTTTACAAGCCTCGCACATCTCACGGACTTTTATTTTGCAGTCTATCAGCGACGGGTCGAACGGTGCGGCGTGAGTAAAACCGTGTTCCAGTGCCGTACTGATGATTTGCTCAGTCGTCATATCTATGTCTCCTCAATAAAGTAATTAGTTATCGTTATTGTAACATATACGCGCTGCAATGTAAACTGTTTTTTCACTGCTTCTGCATGAAGTAAATCTTGGTTAATTACTAAATCTTACTCCGCGGACTTTAACAGCCTCTCAATACGGTTTTTTAGCTCCGGATATCTGTCAAGCAGCTCAAGCCCGAAGCGCTCAGCCGCCGCCTGAGCCTCTTTAAGTGTAGTAAGGTCGCCCTGTAAGTCCGCAATTTTAAGCTCGGGAAGCCCGTGCTGACGGTTGCCGAAGAAGTCGCCGGGACCGCGCAAATTTAGATCTGTTTCCGCAATTTGGAATCCGTCCATAGTCGCGGCAAAGGCTTTAAGCCGGTCGGCGGCGTCCTGTCCGCCTCCGCCGCTGAAAAATAGCACACAGTATGATTGCCGGCTTCCGCGCCCTACACGTCCGCGCAGCTGGTGGAGTTGACTAAGCCCGAAACGCTCCGCATTCTCAATTACAACAAGTGTCGCTTCCGGAACGTCCATCCCGACTTCCACCACAGTCGTGCTGACAAGTACGTCAATGCCGCCGT
>JAITQY010000134.1 GCA_031288675.1 Oscillospiraceae bacterium
GGAGAATACCATAGAAATTTCGCTGCTACCGACGCGTTCCAATACGTGGCGAAGCTCCGGCTGAAAAACGATAACTAACAGCAGTATGCCGACCTGAAGGGTGTGACCGATAAAATAGTTGACGACAGTAAGTTTAAGAAGCGACGCGACCCACATCAGCAAGAGCATAAGTACTACTCCGCGCAGGACACGCCCCGCGCCTGTGCGCGAGAAGAAAGTAACAGCTTTATATATACAGAACGCGACTACGGCGATATCCAAAATGTCGGAAACGCCGATAGTGCGGATGTTATCCCATATAAATCCGAATACGTTGATGATATAGCTCATTTATAGTAACCTCAATTTGTGTTCAGCGGTTAAGCCTGCGATTATAGGCGGTGATTTTGCCGCCGTCGATTTCGACGATTCCGTACTTGCCGTCGTTAATGGAACCCGGATTAAGTATTCTTACGTTGCGGACAACGGCATGCCAAGGGATGTGAGTGTGTCCGAAGAGCAGAAGCTGAGCGCCGGCTTCTTCGGCGGCATAGATGACCGGGTCGGTGTAAAATTTTGCGCGGTAGAGATGCCCGTGAGTGATGAAAACGCGAACTCCGGCGAGGTCAACGGTGAGTGTGTCCGGAAACTCTTTTGACTTGAAATCGCAATTGCCGCGCACGGCATATGATTCAAGCTCCGGAAACTGCGTTCGGAATTTTTTGAAGTCGTTAATGCCGTCACCGCAATAGACGACAGAATCCGGCTGCTCTTTCAAGGCGGCGCTGATCATTGGTTCGACAATTCTGTGAGAGTCTGACATAACAAGAATTTTCACCCGCGCCCTCCGATTTAGAGTGTTAATTACAATTATAACTCATATATTGACCGTGCGCAAGAGAAATTTTTGTTATCAAACGGAAAGCGAGATAGTCGGCAGTTAGTAGTCGGCAGTAGGCAGTGGACGAGAGAAACGCCATGCGTAGGAGATAGGCGTTAGGATATAGGGGGACGAGGTAGTCGGTAGTAAACAGTCGTGAGTAGACAGTGGACGAGAGATGCGCCATGCGGGATGTTAATCATTAAATATTAGTCACTAATCATTACTCAAGCATTATAGCACAAGGTTTCTGATTTGTCAAGAGAATATTTGTGTGTAATCGTAAATAATTTGTGAACAGTGTAATTGAAGATTAAAAAAATTGATTGCCGTATTGTTAACATTTGCAGTTAGTTCACAATTGCAATGATAAAGGGGGTTGCAAAGCGGGAAAATATATGGTATACTATATCCGTTGTCTAAGTGAGAACTGATTACGTATGTCTTAGTCTGACAGAAAAGGGGTTTACAGTTTGGATTACCGTGTTAAGGACATAGCGCTGGCGGAGATGGGCGAGCAGAAAATCGACTGGGTTAAACGCAATATGCCGCTGCTTGAAAGTATTGAACGCGATTTTGCGGATACGAAACCTTTTGCGGGGCTTAAATTTGCGGTAAGCGTTCATATTGAAGCTAAGACTGCGCGGTTTTGCCGGATGCTTAGAGCGGCGGGCGCGGAAGTATATGCGACCGGGTGTAATCCGCTGTCTACTCAGGACGACGTCGCCGCGGCGCTTGCAGCGTCCGGAATAGCGGTGTTTGCGGTACACGGAGCAAGCGCGGAAGAGTATACAGATGACTTGAAGCGGGTGCTGGCGTGTTCGCCGAACTTTATAGTGGACGACGGAGCCGACCTGGCGGAGATACTGCACACCTCTATGGCGGATAAGAGAGGGAATGTAATAGGCGGATGCGAGGAAACGACGACCGGAATAAACAGGTTAGCGGCAATGGGTTCGGAAGGGATACTGCGCTATCCGGTGATGACGGTGAATAACGCGCGGTGCAAATATTTATTCGATAACCGCTACGGAACGGGTCAAAGCGTTTGGGACGGCATAAACCGCACTACGAACCTTGTCGTTGCCGGTAAAAACGTCGTGATTGCCGGTTACGGATGGTGCGGAAAGGGAGCGGCGCTTAGAGCAAAAGGACTTGGTGCGCATGTTATCGTTACAGAGATAGACCCTGTAAAAGCGCTTGAGGCGCATATGGACGGATTTACGGTTATGCCTATGCACAAGGCGGCGAGAGAGGGAGATTTGTTCGTGACGGTTACGGGCTGCAAGGGAGTTATTACAAACGAGCATTTTGCGGTTATGAAAGACGGAGCGGTAATGTGCAACGCGGGGCATTTCAACGCGGAGATAGACGTTGATTGGCTTGCAGAAAACGCCGACAGCAGTTATGAGGCGCGTAACAACATTCGCGGATATGTATTCGGGGGAAAAACGCTGTTCGTGCTTGCGGAGGGCAGGCTTGTGAACTTGGCTGGCGGCGACGGACATCCGGCTGAGATAATGGATATGAGCTTTGCGATTCAGGCTTTAAGCGCGGAATGGCTGATACGGCACAGGGGCGGGCTGACGCCGGGTCTGTATGCGGTTCCGGAAGAGATAGATTTTGAGGTTGCATCGAGGAAGCTGCAATCGTTAGGGTTGGGGATAGATGTACTCAGTGAGGAACAAAAACGCTACTTAAACAGCTGGGCGCTATGAATATAAAATATAATAATTTATGAAAGGATTTTTAATATGGCTGAGCGCAGTAATTTAGCCCATAATATTTTCAGACTTCACAACGCTGTGGTTAAGGAGCGCAACCGCGTTCTTTCCGATAATGACCTTACATCCACGCAGGCGGACGTAATTGTATTCATTTCGGAATATGACGGCGCGGAGGAAATTAACCAGTTAGATATTCAGCAGGCGTTTCATTTAACGAACCCGACTATTTCAGGGCTTATAGACCGCTTGGAGGAAAAGGGATTTGTGAAGCGCGTCCGCAGCGCTTATGACGCGAGGTACCGTAAGATTGAGCTTTGCGAAAAATCTACCGCGATACTTGAGAAGTTGATTAGCAATGCGGAACAGATAGAAGATGAACTCCTGTCAGGGCTTTCGGAAACCGAAAAATCGGAGTTTATTATATATTTCAAAAAGGTATTGGAAACAGCAGAAGAAAAAAACTAAGGAGGTGAAAATATAATGGATCCACAGCAATTGTTATC
Source organism: Oscillospiraceae bacterium (assembly GCA_031288675.1). Taxonomy (GTDB): domain Bacteria; phylum Bacillota; class Clostridia; order Oscillospirales; family Oscillospiraceae; genus JAISJH01. Next base: position 3,090 of record JAITQY010000134.1, read on the forward strand.
CCTTGCGCCGTTACTGATCCTTGTGGTTGTGTTTTACTTTTTCATATTGCGTCCGGAAAATAAGAAGAAGAAAGCGATTGCCGAGATGCGCAGCAATATTTCAGTCGGCAGTGAAATTACAACTCAGGGCGGAATCGTCGGTAAGGTAGTGTCAATCAAGGATGACCTGATTACTATTGAGACCGGTGATGACAGAGTACGGGTTCAGCTTACACGCTGGGCAGTCGGTTCGGTCGGAATTCAGGAAAACCAGTAAGCCTGTAAAGGAAAATACAGAACTTAACACTGTTAATATGGTGTTGAGTTTTGTGTTTTTATGTTTATTTGTGTGTACGGGAAGTTGTAGATAAATGTTATTTTCCGGCTTGACAAATATGAGATGTGTGTGGTAGGATATGGGAAAAAGCGGTATATATGGAAGCTGTAATGTACAGGCTGTGAAAGACTGACAAGGCTTTTAGACGTCAATAAATTTGGACAGGGTTTTAGCCTTGACCTGTCAGTAGATTATAATTATAACAGGGGGACTGGAAGATATGTATTGGAGAATTAAGAGCGCGGCGGATAAGGTTATGAGCGTGTTAAAGAGAGTTAGGGGCAGGTCTGCCGCGGTTAGAGCGGTAAGAAGCCTGTTAAGCGCGGCGGTGGCAGTTGGGCTGGTACTGGAGTTAGGTATGCCGTTGGGACTGGCGGCGGAGATAAAAGCGGAAAGCCGTGTAAGAGCGGAGAGACGTGAGGCTTGGTCGGCGGTAAAAGAAGATTTAAGCTACGGAACTGCGGTTGTCAGTGCCGGCAATGTGTCTAAAGATTCCGCTACAGTACGGGTCAGCGGAAACGTTTCCGCTGCGGAAAGCAACGCAAATAACGGAAGCGTTGATAAAGGCGTAACCGGCGGTTCCGGCAGTGCTAAGGGCGGTAACGGCAAAGAGAATAGCGGTATTGAGATAGGCGGAGCGGTCGGCGAGGGTTCGGGAGCGGAGAAAGTGCGTCCCGGCGATTTGTTCGGAGCGGAGAAGGATACGCGCGGGTCTCAGGAGCTTATAGTTAAGTATAAGGACGCGGCGTCTGCGGAGGAGAGTTCCGGTACAAGCGTGAAGGAGAAGCAGGTCAGCGCTGGCAGAGGCAATAACGGCGTTAACAATGGTAATGCGAATAAGGGACATGGCAATAAAGGCAACGGGATATTCAGCGCTGGCGGAGCCGGAAATGTAAAGAAAGCCGCGTTGGAGGAGTACAGCTACAACGTTAAGGAGGA
>JAITQY010000159.1 GCA_031288675.1 Oscillospiraceae bacterium
TTTTTCGTAGGGGCGAGCATCGCTCGCCCGCCGCATCAATCGTCTACTCTTGACTGTCGACTAATACCTAACGACTAACTCTCGTCCACTGCCTACTCACGACTGTTGACTACTGACTATAAGACTAATGACTATTGAAACGGAGAAACTTCTATGTACACCTCACCGTATCCGAATTTGATGAAGCCGTTCAAACTGCGCGGGCTGACAGTCAAGAACCGTATTATGTCCGCTCCGAATATGCTGTTCCACACGGTGGATCACCGCCCCACTGATTACTACATACGCTACCTTGAACACAAGGCGCGCGGCGGAGCCGGCATCGTACATCTTGGCGAGGTCGCGGTGTGCGACGGAGGAAATCACACGCCGCAGATGTACTCCATTGCAGATAATCTGCCGTTGTTCGGCGAGATGGCTCAGGTGATTCACGAGCACGGAGCGCTTGCCAGCGTGGAGCTTACTCACGGAGGCTTCAACGTAAAGGAGCAATACAATATTGACAAGGATAAAATGTACGGACCTGTCGCGGGCGTTAATCACTTCGGTACGGCTGTCCGGGCGATGACCAAAGCTGATATGGACTACGTCGCGGATAAATTTGCGGAGACCGCCGCGTTTTGGCTTCACGCCGGATTCGACTCCGTAATGCTGCATATGGGTCACGGCTGGATATTTGCGCAGTTTATGTCGCCTATTATCAACACCCGTACGGACGAATACGGCGGAAGCCTTGAAAACCGTTTGCGCTTCCCTCTGCAAGTGCTGAAACGCGTAAGGGAGGTCATAGGCGGCAAGCCTCCGATTATTATGCGTATGAGCGGCTCTGAGCGCGAAACCAACGGTTTTACCGTTGATGATATGACGGTATTTGCGGAGCAGGCGCAGGAATATGTTGATCTGATTGAAGTCAGCTCCGAAAACTTCGCATACATATTCGCTACACCTTATTCACCCTTGTCCCAAAATCTTGACCTTGCCGAACACATAAAAAGCAGCGGCAGAATAAAAATACCTGTATATACTATCGGTTCTATCCTCTCCGCGCCTCAGGCGGAGGAGATCATCGCTTCCGGCAAAGCGGACGGCGTAAGTATGTCGCGCGCGCTGATTGCAGACCCGTATCTTCCGAAGAAAGCCGCTCTTGGTATCCCCAACCGTCCTTGTCTGCGATGTCTGAACTGTACGGATAGCGATAACCGTAACAAACACTTTATTTGCAGCGTCAACCCTCTTGCCGGAAGAGAACAGCGTCTTGGTTTCGGAGATACTCCGCCCTGCAAGGCAGCTCTGCCCAAAAAAGTAATGGTTATCGGCGGCGGTCCTGCCGGAATCCAGGCTGCTGTTACTGCTGCGGAGCGCGGACACGCTGTCCGCCTGTACGACAGAAACTCCGAACTCGGCGGTTGGCTGAGATTTGCTGACATCGACACTCACAAGGCTGAAGTTCGTCAGTTCAAAGCATGGTTAGAGAGCGAACTCGCCGCATCCGGAGCGGAAGTCATTCTCGGCACTGAAGTCACCCGCGCGGAAATAGAAGCTTATACTCCGGACGCTATCATCGCCGCACTCGGAAGTTCCCCTGCGGTACCGAATATCAAAGGCATCGAAACCGCACATCACGCCACCGACGCGTATTTCGCGCCCGAAAATATCAATGGCGAAACCGTTGCGATTATCGGCGGAGGGTTGATTGGCGTAGAGGTCGGCATCTACCTCCAAAATCACGGGAAGAAAGTCACTGTGTTTGAAATCGGGTCAGAGATTTGTGCGGACAGCGGAGATATGCTAAAACTCGGAATATTCAAAAGCATTGCCGAAAGCGGCGTGACAGTTAAAACCGGCGTTACGCTTACAGAAATCCCGGACGGCTACGATACGGTTTTGTACGCAACCGGAATGAAACCCAATGACAGCCTGTACTTTGACATCGCAAATCTCGCGCCGCAGGTAATCCTTATCGGCGACGCAAAGAAACCAGGACGTATTGACGGCGCGGTTCACACCGGATACTTTGCCGGTTTAGACGTATAAAGTCACACCAGAGTTACGACCGCCGTACACTCTGAACGTGTGTACGGCGTATATTTTGCAAGCGGTTCCTGCAAATTTGCAAAATTAACTTGCATTTTGGACAAACTTGCGGTATAATTAAAAAAGCAATCTTTAACAATAGGGCGCTTGACCCGCAGCCCATCTGATTATTAATCGATAAACTTCTTATTACTAAATTATAAAAGGTGAACTATATGGAGACAGATATTCTCACTCGAATCTCAGAAAACCGGCATACCTTCTCGCGCGGACAGAAAAAAATCTCGGATTATATATTAAAGAATTTTGATAAAGCGGCGTTTCTTACTGCCGGCAAGCTTGCTGAAATCACTGAAATCAGCGAATCTACCGTCGTGCGTTTCGCGTCGGAGTTAGGATACTCCGGCTATCCGGCTATGAAAGAAGCGTTGCAGGATGTATTTCGCGGGCGGCAAACTTCGGTTCAGCGCGCGGAAATAGCCAACGAACTTCTGCACGAGGAAAGCGACGCGCTTACCGCAGTACTCAATACTGATATAGCTAACCTGCGCCTTACGCTAGAGTCTATAGACCGCGAGGCTTTCAAAGGCGCGGTCAGTCAAATCGCGCGCGCGGAGCGCGTGTATATTATGGGCTTGCGTACTTCCGCAACGCTTGCGTCATTTCTCGGTTTCTATCTTGATATGCTCTTGGAAAATGTTAAACTTGTACACGAATATGACGAAGTCACGATGACGCGGTTCCGCCCCACTGACGTTTTTATAGGGATCTCTTTTCCGCGCTATTCGCGCCGTACCGTAGAAGCCATAAACGCGGCGCGCGGTAAGGGAGCAAGCGTTATCGCTATTACCGATACGGCGACCAGCCCTATTGCAAAGGCGGCGAATTACAACATATTCGCAAAAAGCAGAATGGTCAGCTTTGCAGACAGTATGGTCGCCGCGCTTAGCGTTATCAACGCTCTTATCGCCGCGGTAGGGATTGCCGGTAAGGCTCGCCTTGCCGAACGCCTTGAAGAATTAGAGCAGTTATGGCTTGAGCACGACATCTACGAGGTATGAGTACTTCGTCACCAAAGCGGATTGCCGTTATAGGCGGCGGAGCCTCCGGATGTATGGCTGCGATTACTGCGGCGGAACTCGGCGCTGACGTTACGGTTTTCGAGCGCAACGGACGTATCGGGCGCAAGCTGATGATTACCGGCAAAGGTCGGTGCAATGTAACCAATAACTGCACGCCCGAAGAATTTTTGTCTAATGTCGTTACGAACCCTAAATTCCTTAACTCCGCTATACGCAAATTTACCCCGTCAGACACTATGGAATTCTTTGAATCTCTCGGGGTGACGCTTAAAACCGAGCGCGGCGGTCGCGTTTTCCCGGTATCTGATAAGTCCTCAGACATTGTAGACGCGCTTCGGCGCCGTATAGACGAATTAGGCGTTAAGGTCACTTCGGAGCATATACGCAGCCTTGATTTCGGCAGATTCGGCAGTATAGTTCTCGCAACCGGCGGCGTAAGTTACCCCAAAACAGGCTCAGACGGCAGCGGATACGAGATTGCCGCAAAACTGGGGCATACTGTTACTCCGAGTTTTGCTTCGCTCGTACCGCTTACAAGCAGCGATGCGTTTTGCGGGCAAATGGAGGGATTATCGCTCCGGAATGTAAAAGTCTCGCTTATCGCGGAAACTAATTCAAAGCCGTTTTACAGTGATTTCGGCGAGATGATGTTCACCGGGTTCGGCGTTACCGGACCGCTTATCCTGTCCGCAAGCGCGTTTATGCGTCCGGAATACACTTGCGTAACCCTTGATATAGACCTCAAACCTGCTCTTACTCTGGAAGAACTTGATGACCGCGTTCTGCGCGACTTCAAAGAAGTTGCCAACAAAGACTTCCAAAACGCGCTTGACAAACTTGCGCCAAGACTGCTTATCCCAGTCCTTATTGAGCGCAGCGCTATTCCGCCTCGCACTAAGGTCAACTTGATAACTAAGGAACAGCGTATGCGCCTGATTGACCTTTTCAAACACTTTACAGTCAATATTTCCGGCACGCGCCCTATTGAAGAAGCCATCATCACCCGAGGCGGAATCAGCGTTAAAGAAGTCAACCCCGCAACTATGGAGTCCAAATTAGTTCCTAACCTCTTTTTTGCGGGCGAGATTCTTGACACGGACGCATACACAGGTGGTTTTAATCTGCAAATTGCCTGGAGCACCGGTCGCCTTGCCGGAATCAACGCAGCGTATCAAAACGATATATAGGAGGAAACACAATGAATAAACGTAAGCACGACCCTTATAACTTCCCTGAATATCTTCAGCGCAATCCGGTACGGCGTATTTGGCGCGTCATCTACCCCGCTCTGCTGTTTATATTGATTCAGGTCGCGGTGACCGTGATTTTCAGTATGATAGCATACGCTGTCTTTACGGTGCAGGCAATGCTGAGCAGCGGTATACCTAACTTAACAGATTATAGGGACATTATATTAACTATATTAACTGCAACTGAAAAAGCTGCGAAATTCCTCGCAAAATATTCTATGCGTATGGTGATGATTACCGATATTGCAGTTCTTGCCGTATTTATTCCCATGTGGTTCAAAACGCGCAGATACCGCCCGACGGCAGTTAAAAATGCCGCGCCTGCCCGTCCGATAGCGCTTACCGCCCTGTTAGTTCCGGGAATTTCATTAGTTCTTAGTATAATCATAGGTCTGCTTGGAATGAACGAAATATCAGAAACCTTTCAGCAGGTTATGGAGATGATAACCGGAACCTCATTCGTCTTGCAAGTGGTCGCGGTTGCCATCATCGGACCTATTGCGGAGGAACTGATATTCCGCGGCGTCATCCTGAACCGCGCTTTGTCGTGGATGCCGCGCTGGTCGGCGGTCGTTCTCTCCTCAGCATTATTCGGAGTAATTCATATGAATATTCCGCAAGGCGTCTTTGCGTTCTGTATCGGAATGATTTGCGGTTGGTCATACGTCCGATTCCGCTCTCTTTGGGTACCCGTTGCCGCGCATATCTCTATAAACCTGACCTCCACAATTATTAACCGTATGTCGCAGAGCGTTGACGCTAACGACCCGATGACCGTGTTTCCGGTAACGATATTGATGATTGCGGTATTTGCGCTGTCGGCTGTGCTGATTTACCCGTGGCTGAAAACTAAAAACGCAAGCATTGTCTATCCCGATCCTGACCCTGTATCCGTTCCTGCTATGCCGTCTCCTGCCTTTGCCGAAACACATAAATCGCAAGAGTTTGTATGGCGGATTGCAGAAGACGACGAATAAAATCCGTTTAACACAAAAATAATACTTGATTTTGAAAGCAGGAAGGTGTATAATTGCAAAAAACACTTGGAGGTGACGTATGTTAGATAACATTAAAGATTTGATCGCGATACATGAGGAACGCATTACTAACTCAGACGAGTTTATATCTGCTCTGATGGATGACTTTGACATCCTGACGTCGTTTCCTGATGACGCGTTTGTAAAGTACAATGTCAAGCGCGGGCTTCGCAATGCTGACGGTACAGGAGTTATGGCAGGGCTTACATTGATTGCAAACGTCACCGGTTACATAATGCAGGACGGCGAGCGCACTCCGTGTGACGGCAAACTCTATTACCGCGGATATGACGTCGAAGACCTCATAAAGGGCTTTTTACTCGAAAACCGGTTCGGATTTGAAGAAACGGCTTATCTGATTTTGTTCGGCGCGTTGCCTACTGAGGAACGGTTGAAAGTATTT
>JAITQY010000012.1 GCA_031288675.1 Oscillospiraceae bacterium
TTGCCGCTGCCCAAGGAGGGCGACGACGCCACTCTTTCCCTTATCGCTATTATACATCATAATAGCCGAGTTTTAAAGAGTTATGGGTTCTCTTCAAAACCTAAATACATTATACAAGGGAGGGCGAATGATATGGCAATTGCGGCAAGATGCCCGGCGGCGGACAGACTGCGCGATGCGGTTATAACCGAAATCAAATGTCCGGAATGCGGACGGTCAATTGAGATGTTCTCGATATTCCCGGTCAGTCAGTGCGAATGCGGATTTACGGCTTACAACGATTCCCAAAACTGCGTTAAGTGGTGCCGGTACGCTAAAGAGTGTGTCGGCGAAGAGCTATATGCCAAGATGACGGCAAAACAGAAGGGAGCGCCGTAAAATGACAATGAATGAATTTATTAAAGCGACCGAACAATCCTCGCTACTGCTGTTGGAGTGCGGAGACGCGGCGGTCTACGACCGCTCGGAAAATATACTGTACATCTCAAAGGATATTTACAATCACGCGCTTATGAACCCGTTTGCGGCGATAATGGGGCATCATTTGCTTTGGAGCAAACAGAGGGAAGTCTCCTGCGGAAACGGTGAGCTTTTGGCGGCGCTTTCAGGGCGTCCGCGCACGCAGTGCGCCGTTACGGATCAGTGGATTATCTGGGAAATTGGCAATTGATATAAAAATATACAGGCGCGGAAATAACCCCCATAAATTATTCACAAAAAAATTTGTTTTTAGACGCTTGACAAATTTACATAATCATGTTATACTGACACTTGACAATGGGATTGTATGATCCCCTACTTAAAGGAGAGCAACAATATGACAAAGACAAACTTTACTAAGCGTCTGTTTGCGTTGGTACTGGCGGTTGTTATGGTAGCGGCACTGCTGCCGGCGGCAACTCTCGCTGCTACTACATATACCGACGTTAAAGAGAAAGACTGGTTCTACACACCGGTTACCGAGTGGAGTACCGGTACGAACGCGATATTAGAAGGCTACGGCAACGGCTTATTCGGACCGAACGATCCTATCAAGTCCGTAGACCTTGAAATCATTATGCAGCGCATACTCGGGCAGACGACCCGGGCATGGGGGGACAGCGCGACTCTAACGCGCGAGGAAGCCGCTAAGGTAATTTGTGAGGCTCTGAATATTGAGCCTGTCACGAACCCCACTTCCTCACAGAAATTCGCTGACGACAACAGCATCGGCGCGACGTACAAAGAGTTCGTCTACGGACTCAAGGCGCGCGGCTATGTACAGGGACAGGGCAGCAACCAGTTCGCGCCTAAGAGCAAGTTCACGCGCGCGGAAGTTCTGCAAATCGTCTATAATTCCATTTCCGGATTTGCGGACAGCAATATCAGCGGCGCGACCTACTCGCAGGATTTGGTAGTGCGTAAGGGCGCGACCTTGTCGAACGTAACGGTTCGCGGTGACTTGATTATCGGACAGGGCGTTGCTAACAGCTCCGTAATGCTTGATAACGTCAGCGTTACCGGTCGTATCATCGTACTCGGTGGAAGCACGGTTGATTTATCGCGCACCACCAGCAACGGTGTGCTTGCCGGCAAGACAAGCGAAGTTACTATTAAAGTAAGCAGCGGCACTATCGGAAGCCTGACGACGCTTGCGGGAAGCTCGACCTCCATTGAGGGCAGCGTAACCACGCTGAACGTCGCCGGGGTTAACAGCGTTGTTAACATCGGCACGCGCAGTAATTCCTCTGTCAGCAACCTGAACGTCACCGGACGCGCCACCGTTACGGTCGGTTCATACGGAACCATCTCTAACGGCACGATTTCAACCAGCAGCGTTTCGTTGCTCGGAACCACCGGAACTGTTACGGGTACTATCACCGTTACCGGAACGGCAACCAGCGGAGTAGTCATTTCTACCCCCAACACCACCGTTAAAGTAATGGCGAACGCCGGAACGGTTAAAGACAGATCGGGCGGCACTATCGCGACTGCGGGTCAGACCGGCACGACCGATAAGAACGGCTATGCAAGCGGTGACGGCGAATCCAGCAGCGGCGGAAGTTCCGGCAGTAGCAGCGGAAGTGTAACGCTGAACTACCTCGCGGATGAAAGCAACGGCAGCAAATCTTCCGGAAGCCTGCCTAGCCTTAACCCGAAAAACTATTATCCGAAGAGTACATATCAGAAATACTGGGACGGCGAAGGCAACACCAGCTCTAATTGCGATACCTTCAGCTCTTCTGAAATTAAAGAGACTTTCTACGACAATGACTACGATTTCTACGGCTGGGCGAGTTCTTCGACCAACGCGCAGAAGGGAATTGTCGCTTACGATTCCGGCACGTCGGTTTCAAAGGTCAGCGAGTCTACGGTTTACGCCGTTTGGGGACCCGAAGGCTGTGAAGATATGGTTGAGTACGAAGACGAGGATGGAGATGGCGAACTTACGCTTTATTATCGCGGACGCACCAGCTCCACTACTTCCGCGTCAGAAAAAGAGTACTCATATAAGTCCTATACAAACAGCACTCGCTTGTCAAGCCAGACGCCTGCTCCGAAAGAGTATTACCCCATGAGAGAGACATCTTCTCAATCTGTAGACTACTGGAACGGCACTGGTACGAGTTCAACTCAGCATACATCTTCTAATACAGATACGTTTTCTTCCACCGAGTACGCAAAAACCTTCTATAGCAACGATTACGAATTTTACGGTTGGGCGACGTCCGAAACAGACGCCGAGCGCGGAAACGCTTCGTTTGAGTATAACGACTATGTAGAGGAAGTAATTGACGCCGGTTATGACGAACTGTATGCGGTATGGGGTCCGTCGGGCAAAACTAATAAAGTTTATTGGAAGACTGTAACGTCTCTGACCGAAATCACCGACTATAACAGCACGGCGTTTACGGCTAAGACGCTTAGCGGCGACCAGAACAAAACCACTATTTCCGCTTTGCAGACTTGGGCGGCTCTGCCTGCTCAGGTAAATCTTACGTGCGACACTACCGGTAACGTTTGCGCGAACCTGACTTGGACTGTCAGCGAGGTCGGCAATATAGTTTACACGACTTCTGCCTCAAGTCAAAACACTGCGGCTGACGCATACGCAAACGCGGCGGCGGCAGGCGCGACGACGGTCATTTTCAGCGGCGCGTGGACTATGCCGAGCGGTTACAAAGACGTAGCCACACCGAAAGTTCCCAGCCCGATTACCGTAATCGTAAACGTCACAGCCGCGCAGACAGATGTACCGGCTGTTACAGAGTTGCCGACTGCAATCACGAATGATTATACGGTGACTGCGAATACCGTAGTGGCATTCGGCAAGAGTTCCACTCTTGCCGTGTATAAGAAACTTACTGTTAACCCGGGTGTTACACTTGACGTAGCGGGTACGCTTGACATTGCCGGTACGCTTGTTATTGACGGAAAAATTACCGTTAACGGCAGTGGCAGTGTTACAAAAAATGTCTCCGGTGGGGCAATGATAAGTTCGACCGCCGTTGTGGATGTATCCGGCGCAACCGCAACAACGTTCTTCGGCAACGATCTGACACAAGGGTTAGACGCGGCGCTTAGCGGTTTGACTGTCAGCACGGGCGCAGAACTTATAATCAATGCCAGTCAGTTCGGTGCAGGAGCAAACGGATTGACCGCTTTCGGAATTGACGGACAGTCGGGTAACATAACGATTAAGATTAGAGGGAATACAAACGGTAAATACGAATACTCTGTAGAGCGCGGTAGTGTCACTAAATACTGGTATGACGGTGCCGTTCACAATACGGCTAAAGTGTAAAAGAATAATCTTTAATATCTGCGTGGCAATTATATCAAAATCCCGGACGGCTTTCCGCCGCCCGGGATTTTTTGGGTTGTAATCTTAAAAAAGGGTTGACAAATATAAAACAATGGAATATAATAAAAGTAATACTTGTAAGGAAGGTATGATAATTATGCTTGACGTATCACGCGTGACGTCAAAGGGTCAGGTGACAATTCCGATTGAGATGCGGCGCAAACTCGGTATTCGCGAGGGCGACAAGGTTATATTTATGGAACAGGCTGGAAATATAATTATCGCCAATGCCGCTATGGTAGCCTTGAAAGAGGCGCAGAACGCATTTGCCGGCGAAGCGGAACGTCTCGGACTTTTCGGCGAACAGGATGTAGTGGATTTAGTAAAGGAAACTCGCCGGGAGATGTGGGGGGAACGTCATGGAGGTAATGCTTGATACAACGGTATCTATAGCTATGCGTTAACGCTACACTCCCCGGACGGCTTTCCGCCGCCCGGGATTTTTTTGTGTTGACATAGAAGCGGAAAGTGGTTATAATGCAGATATGACTGGAGGTGAAACTGTGCTGACAATTGATGAAATTCGCGAAAAGGCTGTCCCGCTTGCGCGGAAATATCAAGTGAAACAAATGCTGCTTTTCGGGTCGTATGCGGACGGCACCGCCACAGAGGGTTCGGACGTAGACTTTTTAGTGGAGTTTCCGAATCCGTGGTCAATCTGTGAGCTGTTCGGGTTGAAAGAAGAATTGCAGGATGGATTTGGTATGGAGATTGACGTTGTTCCGCTGCCGTTGCCCAGACCGGAAAAGTTAAAAATTTATAGGACGGAGAAGATAATATGATAAGCAAGCAGGAGCGTGATGAAGATTATATTGAGCACATGGCGGATGAGCTTGATTTTATCAGAGCTATTTACGTAAAGATAAATCAAAAACTATTTGAAGAAGATGCGTTGTTACAACATGCGTTAATGATGTCATTGCTGACAATCGGGGAGTGTGCAAAAAAGCTGTCTGATGAATTCAAAACGAATTACACTGAAATTGAGTGGGCGAAAATATCCGGACTGCGTAATGTTGCCGCTCATGTGTATTGGCAGATAGATATGGTGCAGATATGGAATGCATTAGAAAATCATATTCCGAAACTTGATAAGTTCGTTTCGGGGATACGAAAATAAACGATAGAGTTACTTATTCGGAAATATAGGACGGTTTTCAGCCGCCCTATATTTTTATTTTGCGCGCCGGTATAAAACGTTATCACTATTGAGAAAATAATAGCACGACGATAATTTACAATACTCATAGGAGGAATAAACAGTGTCTGCAAAAAAGAGAATTATGGCGGCGGCGGTTGCCCTGTTCCTGCTTGCTCCGGTGATTGCGCTTTCGGTAAGCGGCGGAGCGTTGGAAATCGAAACCGTTTCCGTAACTATGCCGGCGGCGGAGAGCGAGCCGGTTAATTACGCTCCGGTAGCGGAGAACCTTAACTACACCACCTACAAAGGCGTTACCCTATTCGGCGAATTTGCCGCGATAGACCCGGAGGGCGAGCTTGTAAGCTTCAGAATAGTTACTCAGCCCGCAAAGGGCGATGTGACCGTTGCTGACAACAAGTTCCGGTACGTGCCAAATTCCAAGAAAAAAGGTAAGGACAGCTTCACTTACGTTGCCCTTGACGCATCCGGAAACGCCAGTCAGGAAGCCACAGTCAGCGTTATTATTGAAAAACAGAGCACCGACGTTATGTACAGCGATATGAACGGCAATCCGGCGGAATACAGCGCTCTGCGCCTTGCCGAAGAGGGCATTTTCGTTGGCGAGAAGCTCGGCGACCTCTACAACTTCAACCCGAATGCTACGGTCTCCCGCAGTGAGTTCCTTGCGATGTGCGCTAAGGTCAGCGGTATGGAGCCTATCACGGATGTAACGAACACAGGCTTTGCCGATGACGCGATTATACCGACGTGGGTCAAGCCCTACGTCAGCGCGGCGCTTATGGGCGGAATGATCAACGGATACAGCGGCGACGGCGGTGCGGCGGTATTCGCGGCTATCCAGCCTATTAGCTTCAGCGAAGCGGCGGTTATGCTTAACAACGCGCTCCAAATCAGCGATGTACGAAGCGTTTCGTTCTTCGCGGATGAGACGCTCGTGCCGGTGTGGGCAAGTCAGGCGGCGGCTAATTTGAACGCGTGCAATATTCTTGAAGACATCACGCTTAACGCTAACAAACCTGTTACCCGTGCGGAAGCCGCGACGGTACTTGCCCGTGCGGCGGAGCTCGTCGCGTCGCGCAATGACGGACACAGTCTGCTAAGCTGGGCGTTCTGATCCCATTGCGTTGCCAAACAAATATTATAAACAACAACAGGGCAGATAATTTATCCGCCCTGTTGTTCACAAATTGTTTACGATTACACACAAAAAAATACTTGACAAATCAGAAACTTTGTGCTATAATGCAGGAGTAGTGATTAATGACTAATATTTAATGATGAACGTCCCGCGTTTCCCCCGTCCACTCACGACTGTTGACTGCCGACTAAAGACTATCTCGGCACTACGGGTTTGACCTGCAATATTCTCGCATTCCCGTAGGGGCGAGCACCGCTCGCCCGTCGCTGCTCTCGTCCTTGCCACTTGCAATTACTACGCGTTACCCTCGTCCCCTGCCGACTATGGACTATCGACTATATCATCAGCGAATCCAGCAGTTCCGCAAACGCGCCCGGATCGGTGATTTCCACGCCGGCTATCAACAGCGCGCGGTATAGCATCAGTTTAGCGATTTTTTCAGCCTTTGGCTTGTCGCTTATATACGCTTCTTTAAGCTCGGCGAACGCCGGATGCTCCGCGTTAAGCTCCAGCACGCGCTCCGCTTTCATTTGCTCTCCTTCGCTGTTCGGAAGTGACTTGAAATAACGCTCAAGCTCAAGCGTTACATACCCGCGCGTAGTCAGATACGACGGCGCGGACTTCAGGTTCAAACTGACCCGTACCTCCGCTACAGCGTCGCCGAGCGCCGATTGCGCAAACTCCAGCACATCCTTATACTCCGTGCCGAGCTTTTCAAGCTCATCTTTCTTCTCTGCGGAATCCGGAAGCCCGAGATCGTCATTATTCACGCTGCGAAGCTCTTTTTCTCCGAATTTGGTAAGCGTCTGTACTACAAATTCATCGGTGTCCTCACCAAGGCAAATAACGTCATATCCCGAGTCAAGTACCGTCTCCGTTCGCGGATTTGCGTGAGTTTCATCGCCGAACGCGTAGTAGATGTATTGCTGTTCCTCCGTCATCGCGTCCGCGTATTCCTGAAGTGAAATCAGCTTCTTCAGCTTTGCGGAACGGAACATCAGCAAGTCGGACAGCAGTTCTTTCTTTGACCCGAAGTCGCTGATTATCCCGTATTTCAATTGCAGACCGAACGCGTTCCAAAACTCCGCGTAATCATCAGGCGCTTCCGTCATCAGCCGTTTCAGCTCGTCCTTGACGCGCTTTTCAAGGTTACGCGCAATTACCCTAAGCTGACGGTCGTGCTGAAGTGTTTCGCGGCTGATATTCAGTGTCAGATCGCGCGTGTCAACTACTCCGCGCGCAAACCGGAAGCACTCCGGCAGCAGGTCTGAACATTTATCCATAATCAGCACGCCGTCGGAATAAAGCTCTAAGCCCGGCTGAAAATCACGGGTATAATAGTTATACGGCGCTTTACGCGGAATGAACAGCAGCGCGGTAAAGCTCACAAGTCCCTCCGCGTTAACGGTTAGAGTACTAAGCGGCTTCGCTGTATCGTAATACTTATCTTGATAGAACTGCTCGCGGTCCTCGTCCGTAACGTCCGCTTTCGGACGCCTCCAAATCGGAAGCATAGAGTTCACTGTCTCGGTCTCGGTATGCTCGTGCGATTCTCCGTTTTCTTCCGCGTGAGTATGCGTTATGTCCATTTTTATCGGGTAGCGGATATAATCGCTGTATTTCTTAATTAGCTCACGCAGACGGTAGGTTTCCATATACTCGGAGTATGTTTCCTCGTCCGCGTCGGGCTTGATGTAAAGGGTTATTGTGGTGCCGTATTCCGCTTTCTCAGCGGACTCAATATCATACCCGTCTGTTCCGGAACTTATCCACAGGTTTGCCTTGTCGCTGCCGAACGCTTTTGACAGCACTTCTACGCGCTCCGCTACCATAAAGGCGCTGTAGAATCCTACGCCGAACTGCCCGATCACATCTATCGCGTCGCTGTTCTCGTTCTGCTCTAACCCCTCTTTGAACTCTAACGAACCGCTCTTAGCGATCACTCCGAGATTTTTTTCAAGCTCTTTCGCGGTCATTCCTATGCCGTTGTCGCTGATTGTCAGTGTCCGGGCGTCCTTGTCGATGTCGAGTTTGATGTACAGGTCGCTGCGGTCTAACCCAACCGAAGAATCGGTCAGCGCGCGGAACGCTAACTTATCAAGCGCGTCGCTCGCGTTTGAAATCAGCTCCCGCAGGAAAACTTCCTTGCGCGTGTAGATAGAGTTGATCATCAGCTCTAACAGCCGTTTTGATTCCGTTTGGAATTGCTTCATAGTGTTTCCTCCGATAATATTAAGATTATGTGTATACGCAATGACCCTGCCATTGCGTGCTTGTCCCCGATTTTTGTACCGGCGTTCTTTGACCGCCGCCTGTTAATTATTACGGCTCGTTCTCAGCGGTTAACCGGCTCGCCTATCTTTTCCCATACGGCGTTATCTTTCAGCGTTAATAGCTTCCGTTTATCAGCTCCGCCGCAAATCGCGATGAAATCGCAGTAGTCGCACGGACTTCGTCCGTTCGGACGCTGAAACGGGTCAGGCTCAATTTCTCCGCAGGTGATTGCCGCGCTGATGTTCATAAGCGTTTCCTCAACATAGCGTCCGAGCCGACCAAGCTGTTCTGCGCTTACTAATTTACCTATCTTCTCTTCCGATAAACCTTCAAGTATCAGACCGCTGCCTTTCAGCTTTGACTTGCGTTCCTTAGCTATCAGCTCGTCTGTCGGACGCGTAGCCGCGCTCACAAGAATATCCTTTGCAGGAGTATAATAAACCCCGGCAGGTTTACTGCTTCCGTTGAATGCACTATACGCGAACAGATATACAAGCATCTGTATCCCCAAGCCGTAATAAACGTCGCTTAGCGAGAACTCACGGGAGCCTGTCTTATAGTCCGCAACGCGCACGAACAGCGTATCGCCGAGCTTCATCGCGTCCACGCGGTCTATTATTCCGCTTAGCGGAACGCCGCCGAACTCGCCGCGCACATTAAACTCAAACTCGCTCGGCTCAAATTTACTTGACGCGAGTTCCGCCGCGATAAACGCGACCATATCCGCGACTTCGGTACGCAGCTTGTCGAACAGAAAAGCGAACCGCGCGTTTGTCAGGCTGTATTTCAGACGCTCCTCTGCATATGCGTCCGTGAACACCGCCGCGAAATATTTTATATCATCGCTTGACGTTTTACCGAAGCCGCCGCGCGAAGCGGCTTCGCGTGATACACGCTCCAACACATAGTGCATCAGTGTACCGAACTCCGGCGCATCGATTCCGGTGGTTTTCAGCGGCTTTGCTTTCAGTCCGTGTTTTATAAAAAAGGAGTATTTACAGCTATTGAAATCTTCTATTTTGGATGCACTCAGTGACGGCTTCTCTCCGTAAAGCAC
>JAITQY010000034.1 GCA_031288675.1 Oscillospiraceae bacterium
AACCACAATAACAAGAACCACTACCAGCCCCGCAATAGTCGTCATCAGAGCCTGCTCCTCCCTGCCGCTGCGTGATAAGAGTATATTAAGTACGGCAACTATGATTCCAACCGCCGCTATCCTAAAAATCAAGTCTATGTTCATTTGCGTTCTCCTGTATTTTTCAATTGAATAGCGGTCAAATCAGTACAATTGCGAGCATAAGTCCGGCGGAAAGACAGGTCGCAGCAAACACCTTACCCTTGCTTTTACGCTCACGCTCCAGTTTTTCATACATCGCGGTCATCCACGCCTCCGTACGAGTGATGGCAATGCGCTGTTCCTCCGCGCCTACTTTACCAAGCAGCCTGCGAAGCTGGCGTACCTCGTCAATATCTATAAGCGGTTCAAATTTAATTTCGCTTGATACAATCGCGTCTATCGTAGGCGTAAGCATATCGCAAATCTCGCGCCTAAGCGCAGGCAGTGCGTCTATAAACGCTTTTACGTCGCGCGACCTGCGGCGAAGCTCCGTTATGTACATTACTCCAATCGTACCTGCGGCGGCAATCACAATAGCCGCGCCAATAACTTTCAGCATCTTATCACCTCGTATTCCCGTTTACCGTTTCTTACGCTGATTTTAATAATACGTTCAAACATATCCGTATCCGCATCCTCGCGGTGAGAGGCGGCAAACAGAAACACACCGCAATTCACAGCCTGATGCAATGCGTCATAGTCCGTCTGCATCGTGATTTCATCCGTAGCTATCACATCCGGATTCATAGTTCGCAGCAGAAACATCACAGCTTCCGAGCGGCTTGTACCCCCAATAACATCGGTGTTACGCCCTACGTCAAGCGCGGGAACGCCGTTTACGAGTGCGGCAATTTCTCCGCGCTCGTCCGCTACGCCTACTGTAAATCCCCGTTCCGATGTCACACGAATAAGGTCACGCAGAAAAGTTGTCTTGCCTCCGCCCGGCGGTGAAATTATCAGCGTAGATTGCACCGGTTCTGCGTAAAATTCCGCGATACCTGGCACAGCTCTGCACAGACGAATATTCACGCTGCTGATTTCTTTCCAACCGGTAATTTCTCCGTTACGCACGATTGCAGAGCCGCATACGCCTACTCTATGTCCTCCGGGCGCGGTGATAAATCCGTGCCGAAGATTAGCCTCCGCGCTTTGAAGAGAACCTCTTGTAGCACGGTTCAGCGCCTCGCGAATCGTCAGCGTACTCTCCGGAAGTGTAATATGCTTTCCGGACGAAAGGATTACGGTTACTCCCCTGCCCGCCCGTATACGTATCTCTTCCGCAGACTGCCTGTTCGCTATTTTGCTTAGTACGTCGTCGAACATAGTAAATCATATTAGCGCGGCGGCTGGTTTAGAACTTTGTTTGCGAATAATTAAATAAAGGACGACTCACTTTGAATCATCCTTTGTTAAAAATGTGTGTCCGTTCTGATTAGTTTTCAATTCTCATTTTTCGGCGGTAGTATGCCGCATATAGAAATTCGCGGTAAGGCTCCTCTACTTCTCCCAAACGCGACTGCGGCAAGAGCGGATTATCTTTCATAGCCTGATTAGCCGCGAAAATGAAACTATCGCCGCCCATACGTCCCAAGTCAAATAATTTGTTCATCAGGAAGCACGGGCTTATCATCCCCCCACTGCCGACGAAGTCGTATTCCAGCGCATATTTCGCCGCGTCATTTGCGTAAATCAAATACGGCGTAGTATAATAGTTTTCAAATCCGGCTTCACCCTCAAAGGAAATCCCAAGCGAGGCATAGACGCTCTCTCCGCCGTTGCTTCCGAGCGCAGGGTTATGATCACCGAAGAAAATCAGCACCACTGGTTCGCCGCGGTCAGCGAAGTATTTTACGGTCGCGTCAATGTTATCCACAGTGTTAGCAACCCCCCACAGATAGTTATTAAGCACGTAGTACTCTTCTTTGGTCAGCTTACCCTGAGCTGCGTACTCACGCGTAAACCACTTAACGTTAGTGTCATACGGTCCGTGATTCTGATATGTAACGCTGAAGTTGAAATATGGTTCTGTAGAATTAGTTACATGCTCTTCATACATATTAATAATATCTTTGAACAGCTCATCGTCACCTATAGGCATAGCCGCATTAGGCTTTAACCCATACCGGTTTTCAAAGTAATAATAGTCGTCAAATCCCATATACTCATTAACGTTTTCGCGGTTATAGAACCACTTGTAGCTTGGGTGAGAACCCTCCGTCTTATACCCTTGTCCGCTCAGATAACGCACGTAGGAGTTTATACCGCTGCGCGGTCCGGTATCTTTAAGCGGGTTGCCGGTCAAAAACGCCCATTCCGTATTGATAGTACCTGCTGCAAATACATTAACAAGCAGTCTGCCGTTGTATGACTCCTTTTGAAGCGCGTGCCACTTCTTGTATACATCATAGGAAAAATTGACCTTTCCGTATACGCTCAGGTCGGTAAATGATTCAAGCATTACGGCAATGATATTAACTTTTTTCTCCGCCGGAATATCTACATCCGCATGGTTATTCAGATACTTCGCCGCAAGTTCCTCGCTGTAACCGTCAGGCGGAATGAGGTCAGCCGTTTTGAAGCTATACAAAAACGGATACGCAAACCCCCGCGATATATAGCGACCTGTATCGCTCCATTGTGAAACAAATTCGTAGTTGCTTATACTGTCATAAATCGCATCGCTGCTGTATAGGTTAACGGAAATAAGCGCGATACATAGCACTACTACTATGCCGCCTGCTCGGCTGAGTCCTCTGCGGATACGGTAGCGGCGCGCGGTAATAGCTCCAATGAATATAACTGCCGCAACTATAAAAATTACCGCCGCTATGACCGCTTTAGTCGGCACAATAGAGTATCTTGCCGCCATAGTCCGCATCTCCGCAAAATAGCTCAAATCAGACGCCATAAGCGGGTCATCGCGCAATATAAGCTTATAATAATTAACCATAGAAGGAACAAACGTCACTACGGTGGTTATTACAGCAGATTTCCAAATACGGTTAGTTAAAAAATATGTCATCAACGCAATAATTACGAATGGAAGCGCATTAAGTCCAAGCACCCTTATATCGCGAAAATAGCTGAAAAACATTACGCGCCTGATATTCGGCGTAGGAGCAAAATAAAGTTCTAATATTGACAGAGCCGCAGCCGATATAATCAAAATCGCAAAGCCCGCCGCTATACCTAACCGCCGCCTGTTATCAGCAGCCCTCTGCGAAGAATACAGCTTGCCGTCCACCGCATATCGCATTGTCAGCCCGGACGCTACGTATCTGCCCGGCGCGTCAATAAGCTCCAACGGCTTGGCGATTTTCACCGCCTCACGGTATAGTTCGCTGTAGTCGCTGAACTCCAAAAAAATTCCGCGTTCGGCGTCATAGTTATTCGCGGTAACCACCGCGCCGTAGAACTCCGCGACAGGTTTCAGCACCATCGCCGGCATTCGTGAAATCCAAAGCGTTTCGCACCATCCCGGTCGGAACGCAAGCTTACGGTTCTTCCAAAAGCCGCGTATCCGCTTATCCGGCTTTTTAACCGCGCCAAGAAATCTCCATCGCATGTCATAGAACTTAGCGTCGTCAATCGCGCCGACGCCGTGCAAAAATCCATACAGCAACCGCGACAGCAGGAATTTGATTAATCCGAACTGCCGCAGTAAACAATATCTGTATAAGCGTGTATCAAGCGTATCTGTATACAGCGCGCGCTCAAAGACTATAAATTGTTTCACGTATTCTTATCCGTAACTTTGAATTTTTTAAGGTTGCCCTCTTTTTCGGCACGCCGGTCAAGCTCGCCGTAAACGTCCGTGACCGATACTCCCCGTTCCGCCATTAGCACGGCAAGGTGATACAGCAGGTCGCAAATCTCCCCTGTCAGAGCCTCGTTATCAGAGTTCTTAGAAGCGATGATCGTCTCCGCACATTCCTCTCCCAGCTTCTTCAGAATCTTATCTAATCCCTGCTCAAACAGATACTTAGTGTAGCTGTTTTCCGCCGAACTGTCCTTCCGAGCAATAACAGTTTCATACAGCCTGTCCAACGCGCTGTTGTTAGTCATATATAGTCTCTCCGTATGTAATAATCTTTAAGTTGCATAGCACAGCTAAAGGCTCTGTTGCGGATAGCGCTGTTCCCGTACTTCAGTATCTCGCATTTCTCTGCGGAATTGCTCTAACACCGCACGGCTCCTTGCCACACTTTCCTTAAAGTCTCTTTCTGCTTCTATTGGTGACATTTTTGCCCGTCGTTTTTCGTTTTCCACACGAATATTATGAATGTCCTCTGTACTGAAAATCATATCATACCTCCTTCATCATTGTAGGCGATAATATCCTAATGGGTTTATATCCTTCGCGAGTATTTACCGCCTCCACTGCCGTCATTGCCCTATAATTCACTATATGCTTGAAGTTCCAAGAAAGTACTATATCACAATTGTACACTGTAGCAATAGCTAAATGTAAGGCGTCAACATCACTTTTTTTCGGTAATCCTCCGATTGCAAGATATAAATCACGAAGGCGCATCGCCTCTATTGTTTTCTCTGCATCTTCAATAGAAATTTTTGCAAGCTCTGACATCAAATATGAATATTTTGGCTCATTACATCTATCAATCTCATCCATTGTGGCATCAGATACAACTATATCATATTCCCCTGCTTTCAACTTTTCCCAAAGTTCAAAAGTGTCTTCCTGTTGATCAGGCGCATCTGGAGCATCAAGATGACTTATTACAGATGTGTCTAAGTAAATCTTCAATCGTTTCATTCGGCATTCACCTTATTAAAAAAGCAGCTGATTTCTCCGGTGTGGCAGGTTGGACCGTCAGGACGGCATTTGAGCAAAACAGTATCATTGTCACAATCGCCGTAGACCTCTAAAACATGCAGATAATTTCCGCTTGTTTCGCCTTTATTCCAAAGCTCATTGCGCGAACGGCTCCAAAACCAAGCGGTTTTAGTCGCTAATGTACGCCTAAGCGCGTCCTCATTTGCATATCCTAACATCAGAACTTCCCCTGTAACCGCATCCTGCGCGATTACAGGGATCAAATCTGACTTTTCAAAAAACTTGGATAAATTACTCATCAATATTAAACCATTCCGGAAGTCCGGGTGTGGGGGATGGCAGCATCGCCGTATTTTGCTCGCCAAAAGTAACCCTGATTTCCATATACTTGCCGCCGACGTCTACAAGGCGGTAAACCGTCAAAGTCGCGGTGTCACCGGCGGAATAATTACTGCGAAAAATCTTTATCAAACCGTCTGAGCTTTCAACATCTATGCCGTCAACCTTCGTAATGACGTCACCGACCATCAAACCAGCTTTCTCCGCCGGACCGTCCGGTTCAAGTTCTAAAATACCGGCGCCGACTATACGCTCACCGGAATTGCGGTCTTTACCGTTAATCGGCGTCACTGTAACGCCCAAAACCGCACGCGGCTTATACCCTTTTTCTTTCCACTGGTCGACATAGCTGACCACATCGTCAATCGGGACGGCAAAACAAAGTCCCTCGGCGTCGCCGGTCGAAACATCCTTAGCCGACGCTATACCGATAACTTCACCTCGGTTATTAAGCACCGGTCCTCCGCTGTTACCGGAGTTTATCGGCGTAGACATTTGGAACATATTTATCGCTTCATCGGTGTAAGTGTCCGTCGTTATCGCACGGTCCTTTGCGGATAAAATTCCCTCTGTAAAGGTGAATGTCAGATATGTCATCGGATTACCGATAGCATATACATCTTCGCCGACTTTCATATTGTCAAGAGAACCAAGTTTAAGCGGTTTCAGTTTATCTTTGCTGTCGATTTTCAGCAGAGCGATGTCAACGCTCGGTTCCGCTCCGACGATTACGGCATGGTACTGGGTTCCGTCGTATGACGTTACAAGTACATCAAGATTGCCGTCATACGCTTCCTGAATTACATGGTTGTTAGTGATAATGTATCCGTCCTCGCTGATGATAAATCCGGAACCGGATATTGTTCCGCTCTGCCGTCCGAACCAACTGGTATACTCTACGTTTACCGATATGCCGACACAGCTCTCTACACTTTGCTCATAAATCTCCCATGCGGGAAGCGCACCGGCATCGACTTGCGTCACTGCCTGAGGAGTCCCCGTGCCGACCTGTGTATTGGAATAGCCTGTATTTTGCCCGTATTGCTGCCCCGCGCTGAATCCGCGATCATATGTCGCAACATACACCAATCCGGACGCACATCCAAGCAGTACGCAGCACAGCAAAAGTGCGATTACTTTAAGCACGCCGTTTTTTTTGCGCGGCTTTTCGCGCCGTACAGGCGGATACTCCATCGTTGCGCTGTTCACAGCAGGACGCTGCACAGAGGGCGTATATTTGACCTCCGGCTGCGAACTATAGCTCGGCGAATAGAATTTGTTATTGTTATCCATTTTTTCTGTCCTTTCTATGACCTTTTACAAAGATCATAGCATCAAATTATTACGAAGTCATTAACACATTTAAGATAATTTGTTAATTCTTTTTTTATTATCCCCGCTTAACGCAAAATCTTACATTCACCGGAAGAGAAATCCACCACTCTGCTTGCGATGCCTACTTCACACTCACCGCCATCAATCACCGCCGCTGCATCCGCGCCAAGTACCTCCAATGCGTCAACTGCGTTAGTTGCAGGGGCTTCACCGCTTAGGTTCGCGCTTGTGCAAGCGACCGGATTTCCGAGCTTTCTAAGCATTTGTACGGAAAATTCATGCGCAGGAATCCGGAATCCTTGAGTTCCCGTTCCGCTTCGTAAGCTAAGCACCACCGTATTATGGTCGTCCAGCCATCTTTCCGCGTCATGCGGAATGTCGGCATATCTGCGTACTACGTCCGAATCCGCAACTAACCAACTAATTCGCTTTGCGGATCCGCGACCCTTGATTTCGCAAATACGTTCGATTGCCGCAGAGTTGAACGCATCACAAGCGATTCCGTAAACCGTTTCCGTTGGAATAACCACCAATTCGCCATGCTCTATAAGTTCCGCCGCAAGTTCAACGGATTCCGCGTTCGCCGGAATCACCGGTCGTCATCCTCAAACGCGGAATCCGCAAGGCGGAGCGCGTCAATAATTTCGTCCAAACCACCGTCCATAACCGCATCAATCTTATGCAGTGTCAGACCGATTCTGTGGTCTGTAACCCGTCCTTGCGGGAAGTTATAGGTGCGTATACGTTCGTTGCGCATTCCCGTACCAATCTGAGATTTGCGTTCCGCCGCAATCGCCGCAGTCTGTTTCTCGCGCTCCGCCTCGACAAGACGTGAACGCAAAATTTTCATAGCACGGTCACGGTTTTTGTACTGACTTCGCTCGTCCTGACACTCCACCACAACGCCGGTAGGAATATGCGTTATGCGTATCGCGCTCTCTGTACGGTTAACGTGCTGACCGCCTGCTCCGCTTGCACGGAATGTGTCAATACGCAGGTCGCTTTCTTTGATTTCGTAATCGGTATCCTCAACCTCCGGCAAAACCGCCACCGTAGCGGTAGATGTATGAATCCGCCCTCCGCTTTCGGTCTCCGGGACGCGCTGAACGCGGTGAACTCCGCTTTCAAATTTCAGTCTGCTGTACGCGCCGCGTCCCTCAATAACGAGTTCCGCGTATTTAATTCCGCCAAGTTCCGTCTCGTTCAGGTTGACAAGCTCAATTTTCCACTTTCGGCTATCGGAGTACATAGCATACATACGGTACAGGCTACGCGCGAACAGGCTGCTTTCCTCACCGCCCGCTCCGCCGCGAATCTCCATTATGACGTTCTTGTCGTCATTAGGGTCACGTGGATTGAGCAGCTCGGAAGCCCTCGCTTCGATTTCCGCAATCTTAGCAATCGCTGAAGCGCGCTCCTCATTATCTCCAAGTTCCTCTGCCGCCGCCGCGTCTGAACGCGCGGATAAAATCTCCGCGTATGCTTCCGCAAACGGAGAAGCCTCTTTCATTTCTTTGGTTACCCGTTTAAGCTCATCCGCATCGCCGTATATCTCCGGCAGCGTAGTCTTATATTCTAATGCGGAATAGCGTTCCGCATACTCTTTCAATCGTTCAAACATATCCTATATTATATTAACCTGTCTTAGTTTACATCTCTAATACATCAGAGAGCGAAACATATTTACCCTCCGCGTACTCTTTGCGACCGCGTCGAATGATTGTCTTTTCTTCATCCGTTAAATCGGTCTCAATAATCGGTTCTTCCGATACAAGCAGAGTCAAAAGCGGCTTTAATGCTAACAACGCGCTGTCAGGCAGAATGCTGACATAGTCTATCACTTCTTGTTTTATCGCTGACATTTCAAAAACCTCCTTTATACGCCTGCCCTCTCGGAGCAATCGCGTGAACCGCAACCGTTCCATTGATTACATCAAATAAAATCCTATAACCGCCAACACGAAGCCTATAGCCATCTTTCCCTGTAAGGTTTTTAATGTCACCTTGCGGCGGTTCTATCTCTAATTTTTTCAAGGCTTTGATGATGCGCGATTTATCGGGTTCATTAAGACGTTTCAAATATTTAGCAGCCTGTGAAGATAAGACCGTTTTCATTCAGCGTCACTTCCTCAACAATTTCATCGTCTTGAATATGTCTTTCATTATACCATAAATCAAACCAAAAGTCAAGACGGCAGTTTACACGAAAATACAAACGGCGGACGGAGCTTTTTTGCACCGCCCGCCTTGCGAATCGCGTTATCTCTATATCTGCAATTTCGCAAACTTAAAAAATAATGATAATATCCATATTTTGTGATAAAAGGTATTAGTACTGTGAGAAGCACAGTACTAATACACTGCGCAGTGTATTTAAAATCTATGGTATTACTCTAACACATCCCGATAAATATGTCAAGCACAAATTTCAAATTTTTGGAACTTTTTTCTAATATCACAGACATTGCCCTCTAATGCACTTGACATCACACGTTCCTGCGGATATAATAAGGCTATGAAAAGTGAAATCACTCCGGAAGAATATGAATCTATGATTTTAGCCTGCCGCCGCAGAGCATCCAAACTGCTCGGTTACCGCCAAATGTCACAGGCGGAGCTTCTGCGTAAGCTTATGTTCAAAGGAGAACGCAAAGACATTGCCGAAAACGCTGTGCTTTGGCTTACAGAACAAGACTTCCTTGACGACGCACAGTATGCGCTTGACGTGGTACGCCATTATATGAAAAAAGGCTATAACCGCTGGCGAGTGACGCAGGAGTTACGCCGGCACCTCGTGCCGCGCGATTTTTGGGACGATGCGTTAGCTCAACTTGAAGATGACGAAACGGAGCGCTATTATGACGAATAAAACCGCGCTTGTTACCGGAGGTTCGGGAGGGATAGGCGGCGCAATCTGCCGTAAGCTGGCGGAAACCGGATACTATGTTGCGGTAAATTATTACTCCAGCAAAGCGGAAGCGGAAGCCCTCGCCGCCGAAATCGGCGGTATCGCTATACACGCGGATGTTACTATTCCAAATGAAGTAGATGATATGTTTGCCAAAATCGGTGAACCGGACGTACTGGTCAATAACGCCGGTATCGCTCTGTATGAACTTTTTCAATTAACAGCTCCGGAACAGCGCAGGAGCGTGATTGACGTTAACCTGCACGGCGCAATGAATTGCTCCGCTGCCGCTCTGCCCGCTATGATCTGCCGCAAATGCGGCTCAATCGTTAATATAAGCAGTGTTTGGGGCGAATACGGCGCGGCAATGGAGGTCGTATACAGTGCGAGCAAAGCGGCGCTTATAGGGTTCACCAAGTCGCTTGCGAAAGAAGTCGCGCCAAGCGGCATTCGCGTAAACGCGGTATCGCCCGGGCTTATTGACACTAAGATGAACGCGCGTTTCAGCGCGGAGGATATTGCCGCGCTTGGCGGATGCGGCACTCCGGAAGATGTTGCGGCAACGGTCGCATGGCTTGTATCCGATGCCTCAGGCTTCGTTAACGGCGCAGTTATACCAGTCAACGGCGGAAATTTCTAAACAGAATATCATTTTAACGGAGAGGATAAAACTATGGAAAACGTAAATCTGCAAATAGCATCCCTGCGCGATAACCCGCATCTGCTGAACGAATGCCACAGTTTAGTAAGAGATTGCTTCAATGACCTGGATTTAATTCATAACCAGTTAGACGACACGCTTACCTCTAATGAAACGCTGCCGCAAGCATATTTGCTTATCAAAAACGGTATCGTGGCTGCATGGGTCGGTCTATGCGTCAATGATCCGATTCAAACAGATGTGTATACTCCAATCGTCGGTCCGTTAATGGTTGCCGAATCCGAGCGAAATTTCGGCTACGGAGCGCTTCTGCTTTATCACGCCAGAAACGAAGCCGGAAAGCTTGGCTTTGATAAAGTATATCTTACTTCAAGTCATATAGGATACTATGAACGGTTTGGATTCCGCGAAATAGATATGACCAAGTATTTCAACGATAATCCTACAAAAGTATATGTTGCCGACGTTCCCAAACATTGACTGCAACATATTAAAACGCGCAAGCCTCTTTATCAGAGCCTTGCGCGTTATTTTTGTCTAACTTAGCTTGCGAAGCCGGTGCCCATATAGCAGAACACCATCGTAAGCTCTTGATCTGTAAGCCTTCTGTACTGCGGCGCGCCCGGAATTTCCATCGGCGGCGCCTCAGAGAACGGATAGCCCATCGCCTTGAATACGTCGTTGTGAATAACGCCCGAGCCGTGCAGTTCCGGCGCTTTTG
>JAITQY010000040.1 GCA_031288675.1 Oscillospiraceae bacterium
GTTTATCGCGGAGCAAGGGTTTCGGCTTCCGGCATGGGCGCATACTCTGGCTTCGGAATGGGCGTCACGCGGCGCGGAGTACGATGAGATATGCGAGCTTGGACTGGGCTGGGACATTACGGATTACGGACACGGGAAGTTCGCGGAAATCGGTCTGACGCTGTTTACGATTCGCAACGGTTCTGCGTCTGACCCACGTTATCCTAAGCCATATGCGGAGAAACTGCTGATCTCACGCGAAAATCAGGTTTGCCCGTGCCATTTTCACTGGCACAAGCGCGAGGACATTATCAACCGGGGCGGCGGGATTCTGTGTATGCGGCTATGGCAATCCACAGAGGACGGCGGACTATCCGCCGATGATTTTGAGGTTGTCAGTGACGGAGTAAAACTGACGCTGCATTCCGGAGATATTCTTCGCTTACAGCCCGGCGACAGCGTAACGCTTACGCCGGGATTATACCATGCCTTTTGGGCGGAAGAAGGCGGAGGAGCCGTACTTGTCGGAGAGGTGTCCGGCGTGAACGATGATAACACGGACAACCGCTTCTATACAGAGCAGGCGCGGTTTCCGGATATCGAAGAAGACGAGGCTCCGGTGTGGCTGCTGTGCAATGAATACGGAAGATAGTCGGCAGTCAATGCAGGAGGTAGGCGTTAAGTAATAGGAGTTAGGGGACGAGATATAGTCGTGAGTAGACAGTGGACGGGGATACGGCGGAGTTGCAAATTGCAAATGGTAAATTGGAAATTAGGACGAGGGATACGGCGGTATAGGAGATAGCGTTAGGTATTAGAAAGTAGGAGATAGGAGACGAGGGAAACGGAGGGCGAGCAATGCTCGCCCCTACGAAAGCGCGAGATAGTCGTTAGTCAATAGTCGGCAGGGGAAGGTGGAAACGGGAGACGTTAATCATTAAATATTAGTCATTAATCACTACTCCTGTATTGTAGCACAAAGTTTCTGGTTTGTCAATAGGAAATTTGCGCGCAAACGTAAATAATTTGTGAACAGACTATTTGCCCGATGCAGGAAGTTATAATTAAATTTTGCAAAAGACGAAGCAGATATAAAAACACCCGGACTGTAATTTACAGTCCGGGTGTTTTTATACTAATGTAAGGCGTTTACAGTCCGCGATTTACGCAAGCTGCTCCGCGCGCTTTGCCATATAGTCGTCATAGACGAGCTGCATAATATCCTGATAACGCTGATAACCCTGATTATAGAGCTCAGTTACATACGCATCCCAGTTTGCCTGATTCAGCTCAACGCTGCCATCAAAGAAGAGACCGTAGTTCTCGCTGAACCATGTGCCGGTATCGGTCATAAACGTGTTCAGGTCTGCCTGCTGCTCAGAGGTGGTTTTTGCGGAAGCGGACGGCCAGTCATACTTGGTGTCCGGATTCGGCGCGTAGTAGTCCTCAGCCCACAGATAGAACGCATCTACGAGACGCTGACCGCCTTCCATCGCGTAGTTCGCGAGGTGGATATGACGGATAGGCTCAAGGAACGAAACCTGCTGATAGCTGAACATAAACCACGCGACCGCTTGCTGCTGGTCGTTGTTGATGACCCAGTCGGTCTTCATGATCGAACCGTCGTCGGTGTAATAATAGGTTGATCTCGGGGTATCATACGCTTCGCCCTCTATACCATAAGAACCTATAAGCGAACCGTTATCGCTGTAGAACCAGTCGGCATAGCTGACTGCCAGCGGAATGTTCTTGCCGCTCTTAGCGAAAGCCCAGCCGCCGCCGACGTACGAATAACGTCCCTGGCTGTGAGCGTATTTCCAATCCCAGTTCTCGGTGAGCGCCGGGCTGTGCATCGGCTCCCACTTCGCGGTCGGGGTAACTGTGTTGTAAAGCTCAAGACCCTGAATTTCGCCCGGGTTAATCGGGACAATGGCGAGTCCGTCGCCGAGTAACTTCGACTTAGCTACGTCGGTGGTGGTGTAGGTGGTGTAGTCAGGATCGATAAGACCTTCGTCCAGCCACTTCAGGAACAGCTCAAGCGCCTGATAGTCAACTTCCTGAGTCAGCGTGAATCCGACTTTTCCGTCAACAACTTTTACGGCAGGAGCAGTTTTCGCAAGTCCTGTGTTCATACCGCCGAAGAACAGACCCGAAGTAAGCTCAACAGCCTGAGCAAAGAAGAACGGGTAACCGGTTGTTCCGCCGTTGAAAATTTCATTCTTCATCTGCGTAGCTACATCATACAGCTGGTCATATGTACGGAGTTCTGTAGGCTTAACGGAACCAATCTGCTCTAACCAGTCAGCGCGGATACAATATCCGGTGCCGGGAAGCGGGTTTTCAATGTACGGTCCCATATTGGTAATCATTTCTTCGTTGAGCCAAACTGCGTTGATCAGTTCCGGATCGTAATCGAAACGCGGAATTTGATACATAAAGTTCGGCGCATACGCGCGGTAGTCAGCAATGTTCGCAAAGAATCCCTGGTCGATCATGTCAGACAGGACCCCGCCGCCGGCTAACGCCCACATTCCGAACGGACCGGATACAGAACCCATAATATCTGTGAAATCGTTCGACGCAAGGATAACGCTGAACGCCTGCTGAGCGCCCGCGAAATCAACGGTCTGGTATTCGATGTTAACGCCGGTGGTGTTGCGGAGCGTAGTCTGGTACAATCCGTTAGCGCCCTCAGTGTTAACAACCTGGAACGGCATCAGGGTCGGGTCCCAGTATACCAAAGTTTCGTCGCTTGTGGTGAGCGGCAGTTCGTACTCATACCAACCGAGGGGATAGCCCTTCTCATCAATATCGTACTTGAGCGTTCCGTCAGCATTAACCGCAAGGTTATCGTCGCCGGCATGCGGTAATTCTTCCGGAGTAATGTCCACTGCCGGAGCGGCGGGCGTTTCGCCAGAGGCATTTTCCGTACCCTGCTCACCGGACGCCGGCGCGTTTGTCGCCGGAGGGCCTTCGGTTTTAGTGCCTTTGCCGCAAGACGCGAACAGCGCAAAAACCATGCACAGTACCAGTAACAAAGCAATAGTCTTCTTCATTTCAAGACTCCTTTCAAGAGTTAGGGTTTTAGGCAATTCGCTTAACAACAAATCGTCTTGCCCCTCAAATTGTTTATATTATACACAACGAAATCCCGCTTGTCAAGAGTTTTTTTAACAAAGTGTTAATAGATTAACAAAGAGGTCGGGGGACAAACTAAAGGGCGGCAGATTGCCGCCCGCGAACATCATAAAGATTATCCGTGTTATTTTATACCTATCTTTTCCAGCAGCCTCTCTACAAGCGGCGGTAAAAAATAAGATATTGGTATTGATACCAAGAATCCAATCGTCCCGCCTTTCAGCCAAGCTGACAGGAACTGAGGATTAAATCCAACATTTACGGCAACCATAACGAAAGACATCATTGCCGCCATAAAGAACGCGGTAAGCAGTGACGATAATAAGCGAAATTTTACACTCACTGAAATCTCCTCCATATTTACAGACGAAACTATGGTTCTTCGAGTAAGATTATATATATTTTCGCTATTAGTATGCCTAATTATAAATAATTTATCAATTATTTTTGCAAATGAGTTTTTAGCAATATCGTCCTGTATTGACTGCAACTATTAAGAGCTATTTGCCCTCGTACCAATTATTAATAATCTGAGCCTCTGCAATCAATGGAACGTCAAAGTTGCCTACGCCGGAACATTCCTCCGTCATTATTGATTTAGCCTGAGATGCGAGTGCTTCCGGAGCCTCCGCGATAAGTTCATCGTGTACCTGACTTATCAGCCGCGCCTCCGGCAGTTCCTTTTTGAAACGTTCCGCAACTCTTAACATAGCGATTTTGATTATGTCGGCGGCGGCGCCCTGAATAGGCATATTCCGCGCCACGCGTTCGCCGAACTGCCGCGTTTGGTAATTGGACGATTTCAGCTCCGGCATAGGTCTCCTGCGACCGTAAATCGTAACCGCGTAACCGCGCTCCTTAGCGTCATCAATTGAGCGTTCGAGGTAATCGCGAACACCGGAGAATTTTTCAAGATAAGCGTCGATGTATGCTTTAGCTTCAGCTTTAGTTACGCCGATGTCTTTGGCGAGCGAGAAATCGCCGATACCGTATACAATACCGAAGTTGACCGCTTTAGCCCGTCTGCGCTGCTCTTTAGTGACCTTATCAGGCTCTGTGCCGAATACCTGCGCCGCTACAGTGCTGTGAATGTCCTCGCCGTTCTGAAACGCCTGCATCATTACTTCGTCACAGGAGATGTTTGCAAGTATACGCAATTCTATCTGGCTGTAGTCCGCG
>JAITQY010000066.1 GCA_031288675.1 Oscillospiraceae bacterium
AGCTTTACCAAATTCAAATTATACAGAACGAAAACTATCAGAAACGGGCTATCGACCAGCAAACACGTGAATGGGAAGTTACCGCCTCGCGCGGTACCATTTATGACCGTAACGGAGAAACGTTAGCTCAGTCCGCTACCGCTATGTCTGTCTTTATCTCTCCTGCGGAACTGACGGCATACGATGAGAACCCGGAATACAAAACCTATCATACCGTAGACGGTAAACGCACGGAGTACGAAAAACTCACGCGCCTTCAAATTGCACAAAAGCTTGCCGAGATACTTGGCGAGTTCGGAAGCGATTATGACGCTATTATGACTAAGTGGGATAAAACAAGCTCAATGCACGAGTGGATTGCGCGCCGTTTAGAACCTGACGTCTCAGACAAGATACGCGACCTTATCGCACAGTACAACTTGAAAAGCGTTCACCTTGCTGAGGACAGCAAACGCTACTACCCGAACGATGACCTTGCCGCTCAGATACTCGGATTCGTCAATGCGGAAAACATCGGAGGCAGCGGGGTAGAGAGCTTCTATGAATCTACCTTGCGTGGGGTCAACGGGCGTATGGTGCGCGCTACAAACGCGCGCGGTACAGAAATGCTCAACGAACAATATGAGAACTATTATACCGCTGTTGAAGGAAACAGTATCACGCTTACTATAGACGCAAAGCTTCAGGGCTACCTTGAAAAACACCTCGCTCAGGCAATAGTTGATAACCATGTTCAAAATGGCGCTATGGGACTGATTATGGACGTCAACACAGGCGCCATACTTGCTGCGGCTACTCTGCCGGACTACGACCCTAACAATTACAGCAGCCTTAACCCGGATAGCAACGAAAAACTTAAAGAACTAATAAACGAGGGCAAAGTCAACGAGTTCGGCGACACTGTGACTTACACCGACGAAGAGCGCGCCTCGCTCCTCAACGCCTCGCTTAACGAGCAGTGGCGGAGCCGCGTTTTCAGCGACACATATGAGCCGGGTTCTACATTTAAGATACTCACGCTTGCCATAGGCTTAGATACCGGCGCAATCAGCGAACGCGACAGCTTCTACTGCGGCGGTTCTATAAACGTTCCGGGACGCGATACTCCGGCGCATTGCTGGCGGCTTCACGGTCATGGAAGCCAAACATTGGAGCAATCGGCTCAGCATAGCTGCAACGTCGCGTTCATTACTATCGGGCTTAAAATCGGCGCAAAACGATTCTATGACTATGTAAAGGCGTTCGGACTGCAAACTAAAACCGGTATAGATTTCTCCGGAGAGCAAGCGGGTCAGTGGTGGGATGACGACGTATTTATGAACCCGCTTAACCAGTCGCAGCTTGGTTCCGCAAGTTTCGGTCAGACGTTTGCCATTACGCCGCTTCAGTTGCTTACATCCGTCAGCGCGGTAGTAAACGGCGGCTACCTTATGCAGCCGTATCTCGTCCAGTCCGTTACCGCTCCGGACGGTACGGTTCTTAAAAACAACAAACCGGTAGAGATCCGTCAGGTAATAAGCGAGAAAACTTCCGAAGCCTGCCGCAAGATACTTGAATCCGTAGTCAGCGGCGTGGAGGGTACCGGCAAAAACGCTCAAGTGCCGGGATACCGTATAGGCGGCAAAACGGGGACATCGCAAGACATCGGTCACCAGACTGACGAATACAAAGTCTCTTTCGTAGGGTTCGCCCCTGCCGATGATCCGCAAATAGCGTGTCTCGTTATCCTTGACAGCCCGAACCGCAGTCTTAACGGTAACATCTCCGGCGGAACTATGGCGGCTCCGTTAGTAGGCAAAATTTTTGCCGACGCGCTTCCGCATCTCGGAATACAGCCGGAAATTACCAACAGCTCCGAATCCGTTTCCGCTATTATGCCCAATGTGAAGTCTCTCAGTATTGCTGAGGCTTCCTCCAAGCTGGAAGACGTTGGATTGCAGGTACGCATTTTCGGTTCCGGAACTACCGTTTTGGATCAGGCTCCTTTCGCGAACTATGAACTTGACAAAGGGTCGCAAGTTATCCTGTATACTGACACCTATAAGCCTACCGATCTCGTAACCGTGCCGAACATCAGCGGAATGTCATATAAGGACGCGCGCGGAGCTTTGGAAGTCAACGGGTTGTTCATAAAAGCGGCTGGCGTCGCGCCCTCCGATAAGTCTACGATTGTCGCTAAACTTCAAAGTCAGGATCCCGGTACGGAGGTCGTGCGCGGAATCGTCGTAGAGGTAACTATGATCGACAACGATACCTCACTAATGGAGGGTATCGGATAACTGAACATTGCTTATCTCTGCTTCTGCCATTATGGACTTGGAATTCGACGTCCGTAATATTAACAAATTATTTACGGCTACACACAAATTTTCTATTGACAAATCAGAAACTTTGTGTTATAATGCTTGCGTAATGATTAATGATCAATATTTAATGATTAACGTCTCCCGTTTCCGCCGTCCCTTCCCGACTCTCGACTACCGACTATGTAGCATTGCTCGCCCGCCGTATCTCTCGTTTCCCCCGTCCTCATTTTCAATTTGCCACTTGCAATTTGAAATTCCTACGCGTTTCCCTCGTCCCCTGCCTACTCACGACTCTTGACTAATGGCTATCCCCCGTCCACTCTCGACTGTCGACTTTGGACTAACGACTATTTTCGGAGCTTATTATGCAACCTTTCACTGATATTTGTTTTGACAGCCGCCGCGTCACGGACGGAGCGCTTTTTATAGCGGTTCCGAGTGTAGGCGAAGCCTATGCGAACAATGCGCGCGCGCGCGGAGCCGCAGCGGTCATGCGCTTCACTGATGAAACTCAGGCGCGGGAGGTACTTGCTCACTTTTCCTCCAAGATGTTCGGCGAACCGCAAAATTCTCTTACGTTGATTGGCGTTACCGGCACCAACGGCAAAACGACTGTTACTACCCTCACTAAACAAGTCTACGAACGTGTTACCGGCAAAAAAGCCGCGCTTATCGGTACGGTTAGCAACCTAATCGGTGATGAGGAAATCCCCTCCGCGAACACGACCCCGGAGAGCCGTGACCTCTACGAACTTCTTGCCAAAGCGCGCGCCGCCGGATGTGAAGCCGTTTTTATGGAAGTCAGCAGTCACGCGCTTGAAATCCGACGGGTAGAAGGTCTGCGTTTTGCGGTCGGAGTACTCACTAATCTTACTCAGGATCATATCGATTTCCACAAAACTATGGAAACCTACCTCGCGGCTAAACTCCGTCTGTTTGAAGTCAGCGATATATGTATTTGTGACCGCCGCGTCGCGGAAAAATATACGGTTCCGCAGAAAGCCATCCAGTATGACGGCGCTGATAACTATGAAGCCGTGCGCTTGATTTGTAAATCGCTTAACTTAGATTCCGCGCAGTGCGAAGCCGCTCTTGACAAAGTATCGCCGCCTAAAGGCAGAATGGAAATCGTCGATACTCCCGGACTTAAAGCAACTGTCATAATAGACTACGCTCATACTCCGGACGGGCTGGAACACGTCCTCACCGAAGCGCGTCAAAGGTTTTCCGGATGCCCCCGTTTGACAGTCTTGTTCGGTTGCGGCGGTGACCGCGATAAGACCAAACGCCCTGTTATGGGCGAAATCGCATCGCGCCTTGCAGACCGCGTTATCGTTACCAGCGACAACCCGCGTACAGAGCCGCCGGGCGCGATCATTGCGGATATTATCGGCAACCGCGATTTCAGCGCCGTTATCGAAAACCGCATAGAAGCAATAGAATACGTCCTTTCTGCCGCTATTCCCGGCGAAGTAATTATCCTTGCGGGCAAAGGACATGAGGATTACCAGATAATCGGCAAGGAAAAAATACATCTTGACGAGCGCGAAATAATACGGAGGTTTTTAGACAAATGATTTTCCCTTTGCTTGCCGGGTTTGCGGCGGCTGTAGTGTTTGCAATGATTTTTATCCCGTTCCTGCGCTCCGTTAAAGCGGGTCAGCCTATCAAAAAAATAGGTCCTGTTTGGCATCTCAAAAAAGAGGGCACTCCTACAATGGGCGGCTGGATTTTCATCATCGGCGCTGCCGTCGGGTGCGCGGTATTCGCGCTGTTCAATCCTGAAGCCGACCTCAAGCCTATTATCGCGATTTTTATATTTGCGCTTGTCTATGCCGTCATAGGGTTCGTTGACGACGTCAAGAAAATCGCAAAGCGCAATAACGATGGGCTTAGCGGTTCGTCAAAGTTCCTGCTTCAGCTTGCCGCCGCCCTTGTGCTGATTTTTCTTCTGCGTTATCTTGGGTATCTTACGCCTAACCTTTATATCCCCTTTGCGGACATCACTGTTCCGCTTCCGGAGCTTGTTTATGAGGTCTTTGCAGCGTTTATAATTGTCGGTACGGTTAATGCCGTTAATATAACGGACGGTGTAGACGGCGTGCTTACAGGTGTTACTCTGCCGGTTATCGCGTGTTTAGCTGCTCTTGCGTTCGCTTGGGACAGCGTTAGTATCGGCGGCTTCGGGATTGCCCTTATCGGCGGACTGTTCGGCTTCCTGTGCTTTAACTTCAATCCCGCTAAGGTGTTTATGGGCGACACGGGGTCTCTTTTTCTCGGCGGAGTAGTTGCTGCTATGGCATTCGCTCTTGACGCTCCTCTTGCTCTTGTACCGCTTTGCCTCATTTACATTTGGGAAGTGCTGTCCGACGTCATTCAGGTCGTTTATTTCAAGTACACCAAGCGTAAATATAAAGAGGGACGCCGGGTATTCAAGATGGCGCCGTATCACCACCACCTCGAAAAATCCGGTTGGTCGGAGAAACGTATATTCTTTATTTTCACTATTTTCTCTGTTATTTGCGCTGCTGTGACTTACTACACTATGTTTGAAAGGTACGGAAAGTTATGACTGAATACGGAACTTTTCAAAACGCGCCGGTACTGCGCGACGCCCGCCGAAAGCCCAAGACACGCGCGGACGGAGTTTTCCTTGCGCTCACGCTGATGATTCTTCTTGTCGGGCTTGTAATGCTGTTTTCTGCAAGCTATGCCAGTTCTTACTATACCAGTAAGGATAATAATCCTTATTCGGTTATCGTCGGGCAGCTCTTCTTTACGGTATTAGGACTGGCGGCTATGTTCGTAATTTCCTATCTTCCGGAGGTCGTGTTCTATAAGATTTCGCTGCCGGCGTTCTTTATTTCGATTGGACTGTTGGTCGCGGTTCTGCTGTTCGGAAGCATCGGCGGCGGCGGACGCCGTTGGCTTGACCTTGCTATTGTACGCTTCCAGCCGTCGGAGGTAGCTAAGTTCGGCGTTATCCTGATGTACGCCTACATAGCCGACAAGGTCTCCAAATCCGGTTCGCGCTACGATAAAATCAAAGCTTCCGCCAAGTACATAAGCTCACGAAAACATACTGACCGTGCCCGGTCCGGCAGATTTGAATGGCTGTTTCCGTACTACCTGCGCGTTGATTTTTCATACACGGTTCTGCCGTATATCTCTATATTGATGGTCATTTGCGTACTGCTTGTCGCGGAGCCTCACGTTTCCGCATGCGTCATCTTCATCCTTATTACAGGTGTAATGATGTTCCAAAGCGGAACGCGGTACCGGTTCCTTGTAGTCCTTATGGCGCTTGCCGCGTTTGCCGCGTATGTAATGTACAAAACAGGTATCCCTGAGGACTACGTCAGGGAACGTGTTATCGTTTGGCGCGACTTATGGAATCCTGACAACCCAATAGCGGTCGAAAAGGGATATCAGGTACGGCAATCGCTGATTGCTATAGGTTCCGGCGGTTTTTCCGGTCTGGGATTAGGTAACAGCCGTCAAAAACATCTGTACCTGCCGGAGGAACACAACGACTTTATCTTCTCCGTCGTCTGCGAGGAACTTGGGTTCATCGGCGCGGTACTGATACTGCTGCTGTTTGCCTTGCTTATAGTACGCGGATACTGGCTTGCATGGAACGCCAAAAGTAAATTTTCTATGCTCGTTATCGGCGGCGTTACTACTCAGCTGGCTGTACAGGTTTTCCTTAACGTAGCTGTGGTCACCAACTTGTTCCCATGTACGGGAATCAGTCTGCCGTTTTTCAGTTCGGGCGGATCAGCTCTATTTACTCAGATGGCTGCAATGGGTATGGTTTTGGCGCTCTCACGAAAAGCGGAATAAACGGTCATAAACTGGAATTATAACGGAGTTTTATGGAAAAAATGCGACTGCTATTTTCTTGCGGGGGCAGCGGCGGACATATCAATCCCGCCGTTGCAATCGCCAACGAGATGAAATACCTTTTCCCTGACGCGCAAATCCTGTTCGTCGGAGGCAAGGGCAACATAGAGGCGGAGCTGATACCTAAGGCCGGGTTTGACTTTGCGGAGCTGTCCGTAGACAACCTGCGCCGCAGTATCAAACCGCGTGACCTTTTACACAACCTAAAGTCCGCATATCTTACTGTCGCCGCAACGCTTGCGGCACG
>JAITQY010000144.1 GCA_031288675.1 Oscillospiraceae bacterium
CGCGGAATAGACAAATCTTCGTTCCTCAGGTTGTGAGTTTTGGCTCCCTTGATGACTATATTAGACTGCATTGTGACTTCCTTTGTAATTAATAGTGGGATATGTGCGGAGGCGCGCGGTATGCGGCAATAGTTTAACTCTGCTGGCTTTGCGGTATTGGTACTCCGCTCTTTCTGACACGGGCGGTTTCAAGGCGGTGGTCGCTGATTTCGGTACACTCAATAATCAGACCGTTAGCCTCTAATGCGGGAGTTTCACCGTCATCCGGAACTTCGCCGAGCGAACCGAATACCCACCCGCCGAACGTGTCGAACTCCTCGACAGGAAGAGTGACGTTCAGCGCGGCGGCGACATTGTCAAGCTCTGCCGAACCTTGTACAAGCCATTCGTTATCCGCAATAGCGGTGATTTCCTGAATATCTTCGTTGTCTTCGTCGTCCTCGTCAAACTCGCCGACGATTTGCTCAATGAGGTCATTAATAGTAATAATGCCGCTCATACCGCCGTATTCATCTAAAACGACCGCGAAGTGCGTTCGGGTAGATTTCATATTGCGGAAAAGAGCGTCTGCCTTAACGCCCTCCGGCACGAACCAAGCGGAGTGAATAGCGTGTTTAAGCGCATTCTCGCGGTTGCGCGGTTCCAAGCGGTAATAGTCTTTAGACGAAAGGATACCGATGATGTCGTCGCCGTCCTCGCCCGCAACGGGATAATAACTGTGACGGGTTTCGCGGATTTTGGTTTCCCATTCCTCGTCTGTGTCGTCTATCCAAAGCGTATCGACGTCGGTGCGGTGCGTCATAACCTCATCCGCGCTTAAGTCATTAAACGCGAAGACATTATTGATGATTTCCTTTTCGCTTTCGGCGATTGCGCCCTTTTCACTGCCCTCGTCGACCATCATCCTGATTTCTTCTTCGCTGACCTTGCGCGCGTCCTCGTTGGGGTCTATACGCATTAAGCGAAGGATAGCGTCAGTAGTCTTTGTAAGCAGCCATACGATAGGAGCGAAGAGCTTTGATAAGAACCAAATCGTACCTGCAAGCGCAAGCGCGATTTGCTCCGCCTTATGCCGTCCGATGCCTTTGGGTACAAGCTCGCCCAAGGCAAGCGTGATATAGCTAAGGATAAGCGTAATCAGTATCAGACTGACAGCGTGAACCGTAGAATACGGTAAACCCGCGCCGGCGGCGTCTATCCACCGCGCGAGACGTCCGGCGAAATTCTCCGCCGCGAACGCACTTCCAAGGAAGCCGGCGAGAGTTATGGCTACCTGAATAGTTGCGAAAAACTTAGAGGGAATTGCAAGAATTCCCAACAATTTTAGGGCACGTTTATTGCCCGCAGCCGCAAGGCGTTCCAGCCTTGCATCATTGATTGTGACCACTGCCATTTCGGCACACGCAAAAATCGCGTTAACAGCTATAAGCAATACCTGTAACGCTATTTGCCATAATATAGGGTCCGGGTCTCCGGTAGGCATATGTTCCTCCATACTTTCATATAATTTTTTTGATAGTATAACACACTTGATTAAAAATGTAAAGAAGAATTTTATAAAGCCGCAAAAACAAGTTTTGGGCAATTACAGGATAATTGCATTATAGCACATAAATTCGCATTTGTCAATAGGCAAGTTACTTGAAAAGGTAAACAATTTGTGAACGCCCATTTTTAGGAGCGGCGGAGGTTAATATATGGCTTACAATCCGGAAACGGCAATCGCATACGCTCACCGTTGGGCAAAATCACGTAATCCGAGATACGCAGACTTTGATCCGATTGGAGGGGACTGCACTAATTTTATATCCCAGTGTCTGCTTGCCGGGGGATTTGAGATGAATTATACGCCTGTGACGGGATGGTTTTTCAATACTCTTAACTCCAGAAGCCCGAGCTGGAGCGGAGTGGAGGAATTGCATAAGTTTATCGTAACCAATCAGGGCAATGGCGTGCGCGGAACAGACGGCGGCGTATCACAGGTTCAGCCGGGCGACGTAATCCAGCTGTCGTTTGACGGAGTGACTTTCGAGCATTCGCTGTTTGTGGTGGAGGAGATAGCGCCGGACGGAGATCCGCTTGTTTGTACGCATACATATGACAGCGATTCCCGCGCGCTGTCCAGTTATAGTTATGCCCGGTCGAGGGGGATACTTATTGCGCGGTAGAGCTTTGCGGCGGCAATAAGGCTGACCGCGGAAGATGAGCTTTAACGCCGCGCCGGGCGAGATAGTCATGTAAAGTAAATTATAAATACAGGAACGTGAGACCGTTCCTGTATTTATATTAGTGTAACGTTCTGAAGTGAAAAGCGCAATGAGCTTTAGCATTATGTATAATCATTCTGTATCCTGTCAATAATCACGGCAGGAGGATGTGCCTTTATGAATAAATTTAATGTAAAATATCTGCTTATTGCTTTTACGGTGCTGATTGCCGTGGCATATTCGGCAAGGGTTGAAACGGATCAGGAGCAGCTTTCGCAACGGCTGATTCGATTGCGCGTGGTGGCTAACAGTGACAGCGCGGCAGATCAAACGTACAAACTTGAAGTGCGCGACAGGGTTTTAGACGACATTGCGCCTATACTTGACGGGGTAAGCGGCAGAGAGGAAGCGCTGGAGCGTTTGAATGCGGCGCTTCCGGCGCTTGCGGAGAGCTATCCGGATTGCGAGGTTACGCTGCGCCGGCAGTTCTTTCCGGAGAGGGAGTACAATACGTTCAGTCTGCCGGCGGGCGAATACGCTTCGTTGCAGCTGACGATAGGTGACGGAGAGGGCAGAAACTGGTGGTGCGTGCTGTTTCCTCCGCTGTGTACAGAGGCGGCGAGTGCGGAAAATTTAGACGCTGAGGACGCGTTTGCAATGCTTAGCGAGGAGCAGGTAAGCTTTATAAAAGGTGAATCGGGGAAGTATAAAATCAAGTTCAGAATAATGGATTTAATATCTAAAATTAAACATTTTGTAGTAGAATGAAAAATGATGAATAAAAAAGACTTACACATAATTATATGAAGTTAAAGTTTGTATATGTTATAAAACTTGGAAAATATTATATAAAATTATGATAAAACCTATTGACAAAACTGGCAGAGGTGTGTATAATACCCAAGATAAGATATTATAGAATTATTATGAAATTTAGATGTTAGTTGTCCAATTTAGGTGAATATTGAATATGTAGTATAGTAAAAGTAATGAGATGGCAATTATGTATTTTCATTTGGTTAATATCTAGAAAACATCTATCGGAGGAAAAATTTATGTCGTTGAAGACAACATCTCGTAAGCTGATATCGCTGCTTATGACAGTGGTAATGTTGCTGTCTATGTTCCAGCCGTTCGCGCTCGCCGAAGGCGAGACTGCGGAAGACCTTACAGCTTACGACGGTACGAAAGCGGAAATTATTGCCGGGCTGGTACTTACCGGCTATGACGCACAGACGCGGACACTTAGCTTTGATGCTAACGTATCGGCGGAGAGCAAAGACACTATAGACTACATATATAATAGCGTGACCGGCAAACTTTACGATTCGTCCGCAGAGCGCGGCGGCGCGATTGTGTTCGGCGACATTCAGACGGGTTCCGGCGGTGTTATCGGAAATTTTGAGGTTGTTCTTGAGGACTCAGAAAATCCGGCTGACATACTTGACGAACTGATACTCAAAATATATGTTGACGGAAAAGAGAGCGGAATAGAGGTAGACGCACTCTATGATCCTGAGATGATAAGCGAAGAGGGTGAAACGGGTAACGGACCTCAGCAGGCTGGCGGGTTTACGCCGCTGTCCACTCCGGACGGAGTAGGTACGGGACACGCGTACCCGAATGTTCCTGGCGATATGACTTCAAATGTACCGGGCATATCGGCTGCGCGCGGTCAGTTCCCGGCTGCACAATATTATAGTGAAACCGATAACGCGTTCACGCTGACGACCGGATCCGGAGCGTTAGTATTTAATATTGTGTATAACATTGCAACGAGCGGCGATTGGACAGACGGATACTTCCTTGTGATCCAAATCCCGGAGAGTTCAGAAGTTTGGGAAAGCACGGAAACGAATTATAAGGTAAAGACGGTTTTCTCAAATAACAGCGCCTACAACAGCGAAGACGTTAACTTTGTTGAAATCGGACGTGTGGAAAACTTCTTTGCGGACGGCAAGGACGCATATGTGTATGCGACTTGGTTTGACCATGATGACGCTAACCTTGGCGAACGCTTAATGGTACGCGATAACCTGCGGTTTGAATTTAACAACGGTTATACTCCCAACGGGTACGGGACGGAGGTCGCGGCTTATTTCTACCCCGCGAAGCTGCCTGCGGACTTTGACGTGAATACTGACATAGACGCCGGATACTGCGCGGCGGATTATCTTGAGCTTCAGATGACCGGAGCTGTTCGCGCGATGTACGGAAAGACCAACAGCCAGGACGATGTAATAGCTTGGTATCCAAGCGCAACGATTACTGCGGTTTCGGAATATCCGGTAGGAACCGGACCCGACGCGCTGTATACGATCAATGCGGCGCTTAACGGTGGAACGACGTCTATGACTGTCCCGACTGAGCGTACATATGCCGACGTTTACGGTTCGGTTACCGGAACTAAAACGAAGCAGTCATTTACGTATAAAGTAGATATTGATACGCCGCTTACTGATACTTTAAGAGGACGCGTATTCCTTAAAAATGCAAGTGTAGACGTTGCGCTCAGCGGATTTAAGAACACGCCCGACGGCAAACCGGTAAGCGTCGTTGTCAGCAAGGCGGCGAGCGGTGCTAACCCGATTGCCAATACATATGACGGCGGCAGCGGAAACTTCAGTTTTGATATTTCCGGAACGGAGCTTAGCCCGCTCAGTGATACGAGGTACTATATTATAGTTACATATAATAAAGACCCGTATACCGTAATGAACGATATGATGTTAGCGCTTAGTGAAGTTTCGTCTGCTAACCCGGATCGTTTGAACGGCGGCGGTACGCTTGTCGCTACCTCGCTTAGCGCCGCGCTGAATTACACGCCGGTTACTGACAGTAAGAAGCGCACGGTGAACACTGCGGCTCCGGCGGAGCTGGCGTTCGGCTATACGCAGGCGGCTCCGGCGCTTCCGACGCTTACGTTCGAAACGAAGATTAACGTGTCCGGTACAGTGTCAGCTTATGATACCGCGAAGCGGGCTATTTATCCGGCGGCTTCGGGCGGACTGGAATATAAGCTGTATACTTCAGGCGGAACTCACGTAGCGGACGGAGTCATTGACACGTACGGAAACACGACGCTGAACAAAGCCGAGTCTCCCGCGGAAGATTATCAGCTTGCAATAGGCGAGTACTACTTAAAAATCAACGGCGGTATCGCCGGCTTTGAGAGCGTCTATTATCAGGCTAATCAGATTATGCAGTCTGCACAGAACGATTACCGCATACTGATAAAGGTTGACGACCCTGACGGTGACGGCAGTCCGCGCGTGCAAATTGATTACACGCCGGATACAGCCGGCGACTGGGAGCTTCAACCGTCAAACTGGGCGTTTACTTATGCGTCACAGAGCAAAACTACGGTTATGATTCCTATCGAACGTCAGGCGTTCGGGCAGAGCGCGGCGGAATGGGCGAATATGCGCGCAGACTTTCCGTATACCTCGGCGATTCAAAGTACTGCCGGAATTACGATGGTAAGTATGGGGGACGCCGGAGCGGTGTTCAATAATACGCTGACGACGTGGTCAAGCGAGCAAACTAATTTCACGCTTAATCCGACGGTAACTTATGACAGCACGTTTGCTTACGCTCTGTTTGAGGGCGTACCCGTACCGTCAGCCGGTAATACATATACGTTTAGCGTGATCGGCGGACTTACGTCTATTTTAGACTCCGGTATTACTTATAATTACATTGCTGACCAGGCGGTTACCGTGACTATCGGTTCAGATGCGTGGGCAGCGCCAGTCAAGGCTGATCAAACGCTGAAATTTAAGAGCAATAAGGGCGGCTTCAAAGTAGGTAAGGTTTTTGTCGATGACAAAGCGGCGCTTACTGAGATTGTTACGAACGTCGGCGCGGT
Organism: Oscillospiraceae bacterium; assembly: GCA_031288675.1. Taxonomy (GTDB): domain Bacteria; phylum Bacillota; class Clostridia; order Oscillospirales; family Oscillospiraceae; genus JAISJH01. Next base: position 6,076 of record JAITQY010000144.1, read on the forward strand.
AACTATACAGTTTGATCTGTATAAGATGGATGAGACAGGTACGACGGTTATTGATACGTCTGCACCGACGTATACCGATGTGCGTATCAGTGGTACCGTCAACGACACGAATAAGTGGATTGCGCCTATGGAAGCCAAACATTACGGAGGAACCGCCGTAGGTTCGTCCGAGTTCGAGTCAGGGTACTACGCAATCGTTGAGACCGGTATCTATAAGGGTATCAACACCGGTGCGGCTATTACGGGCGCGGCAATCGACACCACTAACAATACCGTTGACGGCGAGTATCCGTTAGTCGGCGGTACGGCTGCGAATATCATCAAGGTGCAAGCGGTTTCCGGGTCGTATGACTCCTTGCCGACCGGCGCGGTGACGCTTGTTACAAACGGTGCGCCGAACAGTATTCCTGACGGAGCGCTGATTGCGGACTCGCAGTACGGCACGATGAAGATACAAAGCTTCGGTGCGAACACGTCCGGAGGCGGATTCGCTCTGCCTGGTATGACGTATAATATTTATAAGGCTGTAACCGGTACGCGTGAGACAACGCCGTTACTTGCGAATGTTGCTCAAACGTCGGCAGGTGAGACAGTCTTACGTTTACCGGCAGGTCAATATGTTATCGAATGGGTTACTAATAATCCTTGGCTGTTGCTTGGCACAGGAACCACTAACGGATTTAGTTTTGTGCCGGCGCTTAATAATACCAGCACGATGACGGTATTAGCAAATGTCAATCACGGCGGCAGCGCGAATATTACTTTCAATGATTCTATGGTAGATATTGACACAAGCAGCTCACAAAGGACGACGGCTTTCCTGTTCGGAAAAATGCCGCGTATTGAGGGTACTAAGATAAACAAGACGACGAGCGTTGCGTTAGCGAATGCGGACTTCCTTGTTTACTTCAAGAAGAACGGCACGTCCGACTATGTGATGCTTAAAAACGGCGGAACGCCGGTTACTACTAACGGCGGAGTGCCAGGCGCTTCTACGGCGGTTACCGGAACTAACGGTAAGTTCTGGCACGAGGTCGCCTACAGCGCTACCGGTGACTATGTAGGTGAATATCTGCTCATTGAATATATTAAGCCGGGCAAAGATTATAAAGACCCGTCGTATCTTGCGCCGTTTCTTGGTGCGGGTACTACGGTAGGCAGTGTTGATTATAAAGATACGGTTGCAAGCAGTTCAATAACCGGGGTATACTCACAGATTCCGAAGGCTGCAGTGAGCGGGTCAAAGTACGGTGTTGAAAACAGCGCGCCTGCGTACAATCCTCAGCTTGTAAGCGCGGGCAATGCGGAGAACACGCTGTTAGTATATTTTGACGCTCACTCGCGCTATGCGCAGACTGGCGTAGCGGATTTTGCGGGTTCATATCAAATTGTACAGTATAATAACTGGGGCGTTGACACAGAAAGCGTGTTAATGGGCAGCCCGTTAGCGACTACATATAAGACGACGGAGGACCTTGAAGCACACTTCTATGTTGACCCGGGATATACGTATATAATTACGCAGACGTCAATTAGCGTAGGCAACGCCGTGAACAATACCGGAGATATTATCGCGGTACGCGTTAATGACGATGGTACGGTCAAAGTCCTGATTGTTACGGATTTATCGGAACTGGATGGAAGATGGCAGACTGCCCAACTGCAACCGGCATCGCAAAATGTAAAGACGTCTGCGGACGCGCTGATTACCCGTACCGGATTTACAACGGCTCAGGGTTCGGTAACGGTTTATTTCGGTAACTTGAAGATTCCGGACGTTAAATTCATCAAGTACGGTCAAACGGAAAATGAAGAAACTTACTGGGATAATGAGGCGCAGCAGATCCTTACGCGTCCGGAAGAACAATTACTGACCGGCGCAAAATTCGTGATATTCTATATAGGTGAAGACGACAAGGCGTATTTCATTGCCCAGACGACCGACCCAGTACTTGGTACGATGTATACGCTCCTTAACCCGAGCGGATACGCTAAGAGTGATATTGGACTTGACGGCGGCGACGGATGGAAGAAAGCGGACGCAAAAACAGTCAAGCAGAAGCTGTTCGGCACAAATAATCTGTATGACACGTTAGGCGCGCAAAGCGCCGTGACAGGTGTGTTCGCGGTCGGAGCTGATTCCAAGATGATTTTGCCGAACCTGCCGGTTAACGG
>JAITQY010000146.1 GCA_031288675.1 Oscillospiraceae bacterium
TTGCGGTATCGCCGCCGCCGTATTCGGATTGTTCAATACTTCGGCGTGACATAAAATTTCTTTCCCTAAATAAAAAGTTTGCAAAATATATATTGAAAAAATGCCGGGAATATGGTATAATACTCTGACGGGTAATTTGCTCTCTAATGAGCTTAAATATAAACGAAAGATGTTGTATTTGGAGGATTGCTAATGACGACAAACGATTACGACCGCATTGAACGTACTACAGTTTGGTCTCCGGGTCCGGGATGTCACGGCGGATGCGGAGTTCTTGCATATATGAAAGGTGACGAGATCATTAAAATAGAAGGCGACCCCTGCCACCCGTGGAATCAGGGCAGGACATGTTCCAGGTTATTAGCGTACACGAAGTTTCTTAATCACCCTGACAGGATACTATACCCGCTGAAGCGCGTAGGACATCGCGGTTCCGGCGAATTCAAGCGTATTAGCTGGGACGAAGCTCTTGACGAGATAGAGACGAAGTTTAAGCAGTTCCGCGCGGAAAGCGGTGCGGAGAGCGTTATTTTCGTGCAAGGTACGGGTCGTGACATCAACGCTCCGCTGACGTTTCTCACTTATGCCTATGGCAGTCCGAATCTGTCTCAGCTCGGATTAAGCGGACAAAGCTGTTACACCCCTCGCATTACAGGCTCTTGCATGACTGACGGAACTCTAACCGTTGCGGATTGTTCTCAGTTCTTTGAAAAACGCTATGAAGATCCGCGCTGGGAATGCCCTAAATACATTATCATTTGGGCTACTAATCCGACTACGGGATGTCCTGACGGATTTCAGGGGCATTGGATAATTGACTGTATGAAGCGCGGAAGTAATCTAATCGTCGTTGACCCGCGCTGTACGTGGGTGACAAGCCGTGCGGAGTATCACCTTCAATGCCGACCGGGCAGCGACGGAGCTGTTGCGCTTGGTATGATAAACCTTATCCTCGAAAACGAATGGTACGATAAAGAATTCATAGAAAAATGGACGCTTGGCATTGACAAGCTGCGCGAACGCGCGGCTGAATACACTCCGGAACGTGTAGAGCAGCTTACGTGGATACCGAAGGAAATACTTTACGAAGCCACCAAAACCTATGCGGCTAACCGTCCCAGCGCTATTCACTGGGGTATGCCGATTGATATGAACCCAGAAGCGACTTCCGTTGCGCAGGCTATCTCCATGCTGTGGTGCCTTACCGGAAACTTTGACGTTCCCGGCGGAAACGTTGCCGCGCGCGGCGCGTTCGGTATCGCTATGTGGCCTATAAATCAGGCGCAGGTACTCACCGAATACGGTGAAGAATTTCTTGCTAAGATTAACGAGAAACGCATTGGAGCGAAAGAATATCCCTACGTCGCAAACACCCGCCTTTATATTCAGCCCGACCTTGCGGTGGATCAAATGATTACAGGCGACCCGTACAAGATTCGCGGTATGTGGATACAAACATCCAATATGCTCGGCGGAAACGCTGCGGACATCAACAAGCACCATAAAGCCTTGATGAATATGGAGTACAACGTCTTTGTTGATTTGTTCCATAATCCCACGACTATGGCGGTAGCTGATATAATCCTCCCGGCGGCGTGTTTTACTGAGCGCAACACTATACGAGTTTGGCACACTCCGGCGCAGGTAGTCCGAAAGCTGCACGAACCTCTTGGCGAGGCGCGCAATGACTGGGAAATCAACTTTGAGCTTGCACGCCGCTTCAACCCTGAAATCGCTAAAAAATACAATACCGTTATAGACTTCTTTGATGAAAAGCTTAAACCTTCGGGGTATACCTTTCAGGAGCTTATCGACAACGGCGGTTGGGTATTTGAAAAGGAGGGCGTTAGCGTTCCGTACCGCCGGTATGAGAGCGGATTACTCCGCGCGGACGGCAAACCGGGCTTCCAGACGCCAAGCGGCAAAATAGAGTTCTACAGTCTTAACCATGAGGAATGGGGGCTTGACCCTCTGCCGTGGTACCGTGAGCCGCCGGAGAGCGAAAATGTTACGCCGGAGCTTATGAAAAAGTATCCGCTTGTGATGGTTACTGGCCGCCGCAGTCCTGTATACTTCCACGCGGAACACCGTAATATCGACTGGCTGCGTGAGAAAGATCCGTTTCCGTTGGTCGAAGTTAACCCGGCAGTTGCCGTTAAGCTCGGCATCGGGGACGGCGAATGGTGCTGGATTGAAAATGATCGCGGCAAGGTTATGCGCAAGGCGAAGTACAATATCTCAATGAATGAAAAATGCGTTTCCGTTCCGCATGGCTGGTGGCCTCCGGAGGAAGAGGGCAAAGCCCCGCACTATTACGGCGCGTGGAAATATAACTGCAATAAGCTTGTTCTTTCGCAGGTTGGAAGCTCCAGCGGTTACGGCGGCGGAGCCTACAAAACCGTTCCTGTCCGTCTCCGCAAAATGGAACCCGGCGAAACTTTCGACGGTCCCCAAATCGGAATAACAGAGTGATAAAATGAGGGTTAATTTATGATAGGATTACTCGTAGATCAGGAATATTGCACGGGATGTCAGTCCTGCGCGATTGCCTGTCAGCAGGAACACAAATATCCGTCCGGCAAATCCGGAGTCCGCGTTACGGAACATATTTACCCGGGCAAGGATGACAAGCCTCAGGTGGATTTTGAACCGTTTTTCACGACCATATGCGACCTCTGCCGGGAGCGCCGTGCTAAGGGTACTGATGACGTTCCGGCTTGTGTCCATAACTGTCAAGCGAAGTGTATAGAGTTCGGTGAAGCGGAGAAACTAATCAAGCTGATGGAGAATATGAAACGCCCTGCTCTGTATATCAAGTAACGGAATTTCATCATCGCGTACTGTACAGGCAATCTAAGCTGATAAGCGGCGGTTGCTGATGAACTAATAAACTGTTAATTATACCTATAATTATTAAACTATGCCAACTATAATCAATCAAAATCCAAACGAAAAGAATATTGCCTTTCCAACACGGGGGCTGACCGCCGCACAGGTTTACGAGCGAACCGATGCGGGGCTTTGCAATATTCCCGTAGACGCTCCCACTAAGTCGGTTGCCCAAATTATTATGGGCAATCTGTTTACTTATTTTAACCTTGTATTTGCCGCGTTGAGCGTTGTTATTATTCTTGTAGGAGCGTGGAGGGAGCTGCTCTTCCTGCCTGTTGTTCTTATTAATGCTGCTATCGGAATCGTTCAGGAGATACGCGCGAAACACACCTTAGACAAGCTGAACCTGCTCAATAGCCCTAAAGCGCTTGTGATACGCGACGGAACAGAGCAGGAAATCGAAGCCGTTGAACTTGTGCTTGATGACTGCGTTATATTCAAATCCGGACAGCAGATTTGTGCCGATGCCATTGTACTTGAGGGCGAGATACAAGTTAATGAGAGCCTTATTACCGGCGAACCTGACGAAGTACTCAAAGCTCCGGGAATGAGTCTGCTCAGCGGCTCATACGTGGTTGCGGGTAAGTGCATTGCGCGGCTTGAAAAAGTCGGTGCGGACAGTTTCGTATCCAAACTTACGCTTGAAGCGAAAGCGTCTAAAAAGCTGCCCAAAAGCGAGATGATGAAGTCGCTGTCGCGTCTTGTACTCGCCATAGGAATCCTAATAATTCCGGTCGGCGCCGGACTGTTCTACCACCAGTATGCGGTTCTTGGCGAGGATTTGCGCCAAAGCGTGATTACTACCGTTGCCGCGCTTGTTGGTATGATTCCGGAGGGCTTATACCTCCTTACCAGTGTTGCGCTTGCGGTTAGCGTCATACGTCTCGGCAAGAAAAAAACGCTTGTGCGTGAGCTTAGCCGCGTGGAGACCCTCGCGCGTGTCGATATGCTTTGTGTGGACAAGACTGGCACTATCACTGAGGCGGAGATGCTTGTCGAACAAATCATTCCGCTTGTCAGTGACCTTGATGTTTCGCAGATTCTCGCAAGCCATGTTCTTAATCTCGGCACCGAGAACGAGACGATGAAAGCGCTGAAAAAATATCTCGGCGAAACGCCCGCTAAGCGTGCAAACGCGACCCTGCCGTTCAACAGTAAAAACAAATTCTCTGCCGCGCTGTACGACCATGGGGAGTGTTATTTGCTCGGAGCTCCGGAATTTCTTCTTACAGAATCGCTTGCTGAGGTCGAGCCGCTTGCCGGTCAGGGCTTACGCGTTCTGCTCCTTGCGCGTACCGACAGCTTTGAATCCGTCGGTAGCGCGATACCTGTTGCGCTTGTAGCGCTGTCTAACAAAATCCGCCGTAATGCCGGGGAAACATTCCGCTACTTTGCCGAACAGGGCGTCGAAATTAAAGTAATCAGCGGGGACAACCCGCACACCGTCAGCAATATTGCCGCTAAAGCCGGCATTGCCAACGCCGATAAATTTATTGATGCCGCTGCACTTGGTGATGACCAAAGCGTGGTCGAAGCAGCAGCGGAATACACCGTATTCGGACGCGTTACGCCGGAGCAGAAGCGCACGCTTATCAAAGCTCTCAAAGCCGCCGGGCATACCGTGGCGATGACCGGTGACGGCGTTAACGACCTCCTCGCTCTCAAGGAAGCGGATTGCTCCATTGCTATGGCAAGCGGAAGTGAGGTTGCGACGCAAGCGTCTGATATAGTCTTGCTCAACAACGACTTCAGTTCAATGCCCGGTGTAGTTGACGAAGGTCGGCGCGTGATAAATAATATTCAAAGGTCTGCGTCGCTGTTTCTCGTTAAAAATATTTTCAGCTTTGTATTCGCTATTCTCTCTATTGCCGCAGGCTTTGCCTATCCTGTAAGCCCCGCTCAGCTTAGCCTTGTAAGTACGATGACTATCGGAATCCCGTCGTTTATACTCGCGTTGGAACCTAACTCCGCGCGTATCAAAGGACACTTCCTGCGCGGAGTACTATTCCGCGCGTTGCCGGGAGGGCTTGCGGATGTGTTCCTCGTATTCGGCGTAACGCTCTTTACGCTCACCTTCAGTGAAATATCATTCGAGCAGTCAGGCACGATTTGCGCTATCCTGCTCGCCGTTACCGGATTTGCCGTTATGTGGCGCGTATGCCGACCGTTTACACTCCTTCGTCAGGCTTTGTGCGCCGGAGTTGCCGTATTGCTCGTGCTGTGCGTAACGCTGTTCCGCGAGATTTTCGCGCTCTCAAGTCTCGGATTGCCGTCTGTGCTGATTGTATCTGTCTTTGCTCTCTTGAGCTATCCGATGATTGCCGCTATCTCCCGCATACTCGACAAAATATATAAAATCTATGAGAAAGGAATATATATAGGGTTTCATAAATGAATACTTCTAACTTATCGCCGCAAATGCAAAGTATTTGTGAAAACGCCAAAGTAGCTTCGCGAATCCTTGCTTCCGCGCCTGCCGCAGCCCGTGATCTTTTCTTAGCGCGTTTTGCGGACAGCCTACTGACTAATTCTTCCGAAATCATTGTAGCGAATGAACTTGATGTCTCTGCCGCAAAAGCTAACGGTATCAGTGATTCGCTCCTCGACCGCCTGATGCTTACTCCTCCGCGCATTGAGGGAGTTGCCGATGCGGTTCGGCAGATTATCGCGCTCCCAGACCCGCTCGGTCACGGAGATATGTCCACACGCCCGAACGGTTTGCAAATCATCAAGAAATCCGTTCCGCTTGGCGTGATTGGATTTATCTATGAGGCGCGTCCGAATGTAACGGCGGACGCCGCCGCGCTTTGCGTTAAGTCCGGTAATGCCGTTATTCTTCGCGGAGGCAAGGATGCGCTGAACTCCAATATCGCGATTGCGAACCTTGCCAGAGCCGCGTGAATTTCTGCCGGATTGCCGGAAAACTCCGTTACGCTCATTGAGGACGCCACCCGTCAGTCTACAACGGAACTTATGAATGCCGTAGGTTACATAGACGCGCTTATTCCGCGCGGAGGAGCCGGACTTATCAATGCCGTTGTCGAAAATAGCAAAGTACCCGTGATCCAAACCGGCGCGGGAATTTGTCACCTCTATGTTGACGAGTTCGCGGACTTTGATATGGCTGTTGACATAGCGTTCAATGCCAAATGTAGCCGCCCGAGCGTCTGCAACGCGATTGAACAGCTGCTTGTTCACCGCTCAGTCGCGGATAAATTTCTGCCGCTGGTTTTTGCAAAACTTGCGGAGAAAAACGTTGAATTTCGCGGCGACACTGATACGGTAAAAATACTCGGATGCCGTGCCGCTTCCGATAAAGACTGGCATACCGAGTTCGGTGATTACATACTTGCGGTCAAATGCGTTTCAGGAATTGACGAAGCTATCGCGCACATTGACGGCACAGGAACAGGACACAGCGAGGCAATCACAACCGGCGACTATGCCAACGCGCTTAAATTCACTGATGAGGTCAACGCCGCCGCCGTCTATGTCAACGCGTCCACACGCTTCACCGACGGAGGAGAATTCGGGCTTGGTGCGGAGATTGGTATCAGCACTCAGAAGCTCCATGCTCGGGGACCTATGGGGCTTTCTGCCCTTACCAGCTCTAAATTCGTTGTTCTTGGCTCCGGACAAATACGCTGAAACGCAATGCACATAATGTATTATAAAAAAATTATGCCTGCACGCAAAAAAATGCTTGACAAATCAGAAACTTTGTGTTATACTACAGCAGTAGTGATTAATGACTAATATTTAATGATTAATATCCGTATCCCGACGTGTCTCCCGTCCCCTCTCGACTGCCGACTATTGACTAACGACTATCTCCCGTCCCCCGTGTAGCGCGCCTCCCGTCCCCGTAGGGGCGAGCATTGCTCGCCCGCCGTCACCATCGTCCCCCGCAGGGCGAATCCTCGTCCTAATTTCCAACTTGCAATTGCCCCGCCGTTTCCCTCGTCCACTGCCTACTCACGACTATTGACTAACGACTAATTTTCAATTTGCCATTTGCAACTTGCAATTACTACGCGTTCTCTCGTCCCCTACTACCTACCGTCTATTTCCTACCTACTAACACGAAAGAGACTTGTTTCATATGGACTACAACAAAGAATCCCTGCGCCTGCACCGTGAATGGGGTGGTAAAATCGAAACCGTCCCTAAGATGAGAGTTGCGACCCGCGACGAACTTTCCGTTGCCTATACTCCGGGAGTTGCCGCGGCGTGTCTTGCAATCAGTGCCGACTATTCCGAGTCGTTTCAGCTCACCCAGCGCAAAAACACCGTTGCCGTTGTGACCGACGGTACTGCGGTACTCGGGCTTGGCGACATCGGACCGGAAGCCGCTATGCCGGTTATGGAGGGCAAATGCGCCCTCTTCAAAGCCTTTGGCAATGTTGACGCGGTTCCGATTTGCCTTCGCACTAAGGACGTGGACGAGATAGTTAACGCTGTTGAGCTTATCTCCGGTTCGTTCGGAGGTATCAATCTTGAGGATATTGCCGCGCCGCGCTGTTTTGAAATTGAGGAGAAGCTCAAAGCGCGCCTTGATATTCCGGTTTTTCACGATGATCAGCACGGAACTGCTATAGTAGTCCTCGCCGCTCTTCTGAATGCGCTGAAGCTTACAGACCGTTCGCCGGAAACCGTTAAAGTAGTTATCTCAGGTGCCGGAGCCGCCGGAACCGCCGTTGCGAAGCTTCTCCGTACAGCCGGAGTTACCTGTATCACGATGACGGACAAAAATGGTATTGTACATCCTGACGAGATATGGCTGGACGGAGCCAAGCGCGAACTCGCGCAGTGGACTAATCCCGGTCGTATTCGCGGTAAACTTGCAGACGCTGTTCGCGGCGCTGATGTATTCATAGGCGTTTCCGCTCCGAATATCCTTACGCCGGAGATGGTCAGCTCTATGAACTCCCGCGCAATCGTTTTCGCTATGGCGAATCCCGTTCCGGAGATTATGCCTGACCTTGCCGCCGCCGCCGGAGCGGAGATAATTGGAACGGGGCGCAGTGACTTCCCGAACCAGATTAACAACGTACTCGCTTTTCCGGGCGTCTTACGCGGTGTGCTTGACATTCGCGCTAAGCAAATTACGGAAGCGATGAAGCTTGCCGCCGCTCGCGCGCTTGCCGCGCTTGCCGGAGAGGATAAGGATCACCTCTTGCCGGAGGCGTTTGATACGCGGCTTGCGGAAGCGGTTGCGGAAGCCGTCAAACTCGCTGTTTGACATTTATTCGTAAGTGTGCTAATATATTAAAATGAGCGGTTTTCTTCAATGTGTCATCGCGGAGTGTGAGGCGGGCAGCGAAAAAAATGTTGCCGCCGACCTGATTACACGGTTCTTCGGCAGTGCAAAGATATTGCGTTCCCAGCACGGCAAGCCGTATCTCGCCGATACTCCGGAGCTTCATTTCAATATTTCTCACACCAAAGGATATGCCGCTATTGCAGTTTCCGACCGTGAGGTAGGGATTGACGTTGAGCTTTATGAGCGTCTTGTGAACGTCCGTGACCCTGACCGCTTCGCACGCAGAGTATTTCACCCGGATGAGATAATTTCCGGACTTTCGCTTGCCGAACTTTGGACACGAAAAGAAGCATATCTAAAAATGCTCGGTACTGGTTTCACTCAGAACCCCCGCGCGCTTAACACTCTCAATACGCCGGGTATCCGCATTCAGGAAGTATTCAGCGACGGTATAGCGCTGTGCGCGGTATCCGTCACCATTTGAATGTTTTTATCTTACTGATAACCTAATAGGTTCGTTTACTAACCACTAATAATTGACTGCTAATTTTATGGACAACATTAGAAAATTCCTAATTGAACATATCTCGAAAACAGGAGGTCACCTTGCGTCGAACCTCGGCGTTGTCGAACTCACTCAGGCACTGCATCGGATTTATGACCCTTATGTTGACCGCATAATTTGGGATGTAGGTCACCAAACCTATGTACACAAAATGCTTACCGGGCGCATGGATAAATTCCCAACACTCCGGCAATTCGGAGGAATGTCCGGCTTCCCTAAGCCTGCTGAGTCAGCGGCGGATGCGTTTATTGCGGGTCACGCGTCAAACAGCGTTTCTGTTGCGCTTGGAATGGCGCGCGCCCGCACTCTAAACAAAGATTCATATGAAGTCGTTGCCGTTATCGGTGACGGAGCGCTTACAGGCGGTCTTGCATACGAAGGTCTTTCCAATGCCGGACAATCCGGAGAGAAGATTACTGTGATCCTCAACGATAACGGAATGAGCATTTCTAAAAGCGTAGGTTCGGTTGCGCCCATGCTGAAACATTTGTCGGAGCGTCCGGCATATTACAACTTCAAACGGGCGGTTAAGAAGTTCTTTGGCACGGTTCCGGGCGGCAGTCTGATTTATAAGCTCATCCATAATATTAAGACTAAGCTAAAACGCTTGCTTCTTCCATCCGGCGCGAATTTCTTTGAAGATATAGGTTTCCGCTACTTCGGACCGGTGGACGGTCACGACATTGACCGGATGACATTTTTCATTAGCGAGGCTAAGAAGTTGAACTCGCCTACGCTAATACATGTGTTAACTAAAAAAGGCAAAGGGTATCCGCCGGCTGAGAACTTTCCAAATCTCTATCACGGGGTTCATCCGTTTGACCCTCAAGTAGGGGTTACGGAGCAAAACGGCGAAACTTTTTCGGGAATTTTTGGGAAATACCTGACCGAAATTGGGCAAAAAGATGAAAAAGTGGTCGCTATTACTGCCGCTATGGCGGACGGAACAGGGCTTTTTCAATTTGCGGAGCAATTTCCGAACCGCTTTTTCGATGACGGTATTACCGAAGCGCACTCCTTAACTATGGCGGCAGGTATGGCGGCGCAGGGACTTCGCCCGGTATTCGCGGTTTATTCTACATTCTTCCAGCGCGCATACGACAGCTTGATTCACGATACGGCTATAATGTCGCTTCCGGTGGTGCTTGCTATCGACCGTGCCGGACTTGTAGGTGAAGACGGAGAGACGCATCACGGGCTTTATGACCTTGCGCTTCTGATGTCAGTACCGAATATTGAAATCTTCTGCCCGTCCAATTTTACCGAGCTTAAAAGGTGCCTTACAGCCGCTTTAGATCAATCAGACCATCCCGTTGCTATCCGTTATCCCCGCGGCGGAGAGCTGCCTCACGTTGAATTACCTGCGATTTCAGGAGAACCTTCGGTTACAGTAGTGAGTTATGGAATAATGACCGAAGCGGTCGGTAAAGCAATTTTACTTTCGGGAATTTTTGCGGAGTTTTTTCAGCTTATTAGTGTAAAGGTCAAATGCTTGCAAGACTTGAAAAACATGGCGGAATCAGTATCCCGTACCGGTAAGCTGGCAGTGATTGAGGACGTTGCCGCCTATGGCTGCGTGGGCGAACACCTCATCGCTGAACTTGCGAAACTTAATGTTTTCCCTAAGAAAGTACTGCTTCGCAACGCCGGAGACGGGTTTGTTACACACGGAAGTATTAGCGATTTACGCAAATTATTGCGTCTTGACGCTGAATCAATAGCAGAGGATTTACAAAAACTATGAGGGCAGCTATTTTCACTAATTATACGCGCGATCTTGACGGCTCCTTTACGGAACGCGTGAGGTGCTATCTGGCGGATAACGGCGTTACAGTTGTTGCCGTAGGCGGCACTGTTGCGGAGATTGAACGCGCCGCCGCTGAGTATATCATCGCGCTTGGCGGCGACGGTACGATACTGCGCATTGCTCCGATGGCGGCAAGGTGCGATATTCCCGTCATAGGTATAAATATCGGCGGAGTAGGCGCGCTAAGTACGTTCGGACGCGATGACTTCGCTTACGGAATGCAGAGGTTCGTTAATAGGGAATTCTCTGTGGAGCGCCGGATGATGCTTGACTTCAACGGCGACCTTGCCCTTAACGACGTCGTGATTTACCGCGGACACAGCGGACGACCGATAAAGCTGAATATTGAGTACTCCTCCCCGGACAACACAGCAGATGAGTCGCTTGTTAGTTACCTGTACGGCGACGGGCTTATTATCGCAACGCCTACCGGCAGTACGGCGTATTCCCTTAATGCGGGCGGCAAAATCGTGGATGCGGCAAGTGAACAGATATTAGTTACACCGATTGTTTCACGCGCTCCGTTGAATATTGTAAGTCCGGAGACTGAGGTCACGGTTACGCTTATCGGCGAAGTACCGGCAAGCGTCAGCGTGGACGGGCGCGAGCCTGTAGATTTGGCGTTTAACGCTCCGATAACAGTAAAAAGGTCAGATAAATACACTAAATTCGTAAAATTCACAAAGCTAACACCGGCAAACTCAAGGCGGTAACAAGTAACGGTAATAGCACAGAGAAAACACCTCTGCGGCGAATTACCGCAGAGGCGCGTTTAAGTTTTTTGGGCTGGTATTAGTCCGCGCGGTGATGATGATCGGTGACGTAATTGTGCTCACGGAAAAGCAGGGAGATACACCAAATTCCTGCAAGCCCGATAAGTGTATATACGATACGAGCTGCGGTTCCCGCCATTCCGCCGAAAATACGCGCAATGAAGTCCAAGCCGAATATTCCCATGCTGCCGAGGCATAAAGCTCCTATAATAGCGATTACAAGCGCGATTCTGTCGAGTATCATTTGATTTTCCTCCGAATTTATTTGTGTTTCGCAGATAGTGTGTGCAACGTTTACAAAAAATATACAAATGTTCTCGCTATTGGGGCTGAAGCACGCAGCGGTAAAATAACGGCTATGAAATGGGTTTTGCCGGCATTGTGCGCTCAAACTGAGTTTGGGTGTAAAAAAACCTTTATGCAAGGGCTTTGATGTATAAATTTAACTACCGTTCGATTGACAAATTATTAAATATGTAGTATGATGATACAGTAAATTAGCAGGAGGGAACGATTGACGTATTAGATAGTTGCCGGGAAGCGCTGAAAGGAGCGAACTGTGAAAA
>JAITQY010000003.1 GCA_031288675.1 Oscillospiraceae bacterium
AGGGATTGTTCGGGTTCTAAAGCGGAACGGTGAGAGGATGTACGAATGGAGATACTGCTTAAAGCGGCGGCGATAGGTATAGCAGCGTCAGCGGTCGGGCTGGTAATACGCAAACATAACTCCGATATGGCGCTTATGCTGACACTTGCGGCGGCGGCGGCGATGTTGGTAGGGACGGCGGCGCTTATATCACCGGTACTAAGCTTCATAAATGAGCTTGCTGAAAACGCGGGTATATCCACGGAGCTTTTATCGCCGGTACTGAAAGCTGTGGCAATTTCGATAATAGGCAAAGTTACCTCTGACGTTTGCCGTGACGCGGGTCAAAGTGCGCTGTCCGGAGCGATAGAGTTTTGCGCAGTGCTTGCCGTTTTGATTTGCGCCATTCCTTTGACAAGAGCGATTTTGGTGGTATTGAAAGAAGTAATGCAGTAAGATTTATGATTTTTCTTACCGACTAATCGCTGACTACTAATACTAAGGAGATATGCCAATGCAGGAAATTACAGGCGCGCTTCAAGAACCGCTGGCTCAGCTTGGAGGAATATTCGGCGTCGCGTTCCGGAGTGCGGCGATAGTACTTATTATCTCTATATTAGTTGGCGCGGCGAGCAAGCTTACAACAAGCGGGGATAAGACTGTTGATCTTGCCGGCGTTCTTGTAATAAGCCTGCTTGCGGTAGGCGATGCAAGGACGTTTATGGGCTTAGGGCGGGAGACCATTGTGGGGCTAAGTGATTTTTCAAAAATACTTCTGCCAGCACTTGCCGCCGCCGCTGCGGCAAGCGGAGCGCCGGCAAGCTCTGCCGCTCAGTTCGCTATCACCGCGCTGTTTATGGATATTCTCATAACGGTATCGAAGAATATACTTACGCCTATGATATTCTGCTACCTTGCCGCGGAGATTGCCGGTGCGGCAAGCGACAGCGAGATTATGTCCGCGGCGGCAGGGTTTCTTAAATGGGCGTGCGCTACGGTGCTGACGATAATCGTATTGGCGTTCGTGCTGTTTTTGAGTATCAGCGGAATAGTTGGCAATGCGACCGATGTAGCGGCGATACGCGTTACTAAAACGGCGATAAGCACTGCGCTTCCGGTAGTCGGAGGAATTTTGACCGATGCGGCTGGAAGTGTTCTTGCCGGAGCTATGACCTTGCGTAACACAATCGGCATCACGGGAATGGCGTCTATATTAACGATCAGTCTGATTCCGTTCCTGCACCTCGGGGCGCAGTATTTGCTTTACAAAGCGTCAAGCAAGCTTTCAGCCGGAGTAGCGGGAGGGAGAATATCCAAGCTTGTTAACGGTATCGCGTCTGCGTTCGGACTGTGCCTCGCAAGTGTCGGGGCGTGCGGGTTGATGCTGTTTTTTTCGCTGATTTCTATGTTATCTGTAAGAGGGGAGTGACAGGCAGTTTATGACAAACTGGGTGCTAACGGTAGCGGCGGCGGCGTTTATCGGAGGGATAGCGGCGGCTGTGACGCCAAAAGGAAAGCCGCGCGACCTTGTAGGTTTTGTTTCGGGGCTGATGACCATAGCGGTAATGCTGACAGCTACCGGAAGAATAGACTTTGGCGGTTATACGCATTATTTGGAAGAATTTGAACTTCAGGCTTCCGAGCCCGCTGCAAATTTTCAGGCTGACAGTGACGTAACTTTAATTTCCGTCATAAAAGAAAAAACCGCAGCGTATATTTTGGATAAGACAGGCACGGAAGTTTGTGACGTTCGGTTGGAACAACTTGACGAGGGAGAGTATCCGGTTCCGGCAGAGGTGTGGATGAATTCCGTGTATGACGCGGCGGCAAGCGCGGTTATCGAAAGCGAGCTTGGGATAGCGCCGGAAAATCAGCATTGGAACAATTGAGAAGATAATGGTGAGAAAGCGAAAGAAAGCAGAAAACAAAGGAGGCTTTTCAAATGCCGGTCATACAGCTGATAAAAAAATATAAGTACATCGTAATCGCGTTGGCTGTGGGCATAGTTCTCTTATTGCTGCCGCGAACGGTCGGAGGACAGGCGAGAGACGCCCCTGTAGTGACCTCCGCGTCTATGGCGGGATTTCAGAGCGCGGAGAACAGTGAGGAGGCTAAGCTTGCCGCCGCTTTGCAGCAGATAGAGGGGGTGCATAACCTAAGCGTCGCGGTAAGTGACAACGGAGCTATAATAGTTTGCAGTGGGCTTACGCCCGATTTGAAGTTAAAACTAACACTTGCGACTTCCGTTTATACGGGGCTGACCAGTGAGAAAATAATCATCTTAAAAGGAGCAGAACAATGAGACTATTCAAGAGAAACGCGATTATTCTGACCGTAATTGCGTTCGTATGTGCGGCGGTGTACTTAAACTGGGCATATAACCGTCCGGCGGACGAAGAGGTTGACGCGTTAGATCACACCGACGCGGTCGAGACGCAGGGTTTATTCTATAATGACGCGGAGGCGGTAGGCGCGGAGCAGGGCGGACTCAGCGGGGCGCAGACAGTCAGCGAGTATTTTGCAGATGCGCGCCTTGCGCGCCAGCAGGCGCGTGACAGCGCGGTTAATATCCTGCGTCAGAACGGGGAAAGCGAGAATGCCTCGACAGAGGTGAAAGATCAGTCTATGGCAAGCATTTCCGCAATGGCGGAGTATTCGCTGAGCGAGGCGGAAATAGAGAGCCTTATCCGCGCTAAGGGATTTGACGAATGCGTTGTTTTTCTAAACAGTGACAGTGTTACAGTGACCGTTCCCGCGCCGCCGGAAGGGTTAACGGAGAGCTCGGTGGCGCGTATTACAGATGTGGTGATAACCGAGACTAACCTTGGATATGACCAAATCAAAATAGTTGAAGTAAAGTAAATTTACAAGGTACGTAGCTGGCAAAGGGAAGGCAATAAAAGCCTTCCTTTTGCCGTTTAGAATAATATTTGCCTTAGACGCTGCCGTCCGGATTGCGGTTTGCGACGGAGCAATCACGTTTTTGGAATGCAGTGCAGTTTCGCAGATCCTGCTGGGATGTTGCGGTCGGCTGATTCTTTGGAGCCAGCATTTTTTTTGCAAATGCCCTCTGACAAATGGAATTGCCGACGCGGTTGAAGTCCTCCCAGAAAGTCTTTGGTTTGTCTTGGCGCTGCATTACCGAACCGGAAGCGGAAGGCGCGGGGTTAGTAACAGAGCCTGAAGCTCGTGATACCGTCGCGGTCGGCTGACTGCTGACCGACGGCGGCGTTGCGTCAATTGGCTTTGTTTCCGGAGTGAGTTCTGCCGATGCTTCCATTTTGAAACGGCTAAGCGCCTCTAAAGTGTTATTGCTTAACTGTGCCATTGGTGTAGTACCTCTTTCATTTTGCGGTTAGTTCAGATCTGACGTTGTGCTGCGTGGTTACGGAATTATCATTGCCGAACGAACGCGAAATATAAGAGGTAATGTTTGATATAAGAGGGATTATTAGATAGTCGGCAGTCATTAGTCGGCAGGGGACGGGGGAAGCGGAGGAATTGCAAATTGCAATCGGCAAATTGAAAATTAGGACGAGGGTAACGCCCTACGGGGACGAGGGAAACGAGTGACGTTAATCATTAAATATTAGTCACTAATCATTACACAAGTATTATAGCACAAAGTTTCTGATTTGTCAAGAGGGTAAATGCGTATAATCGTAAATAATTTGTGAACAGATAAAAATTTTTGCGACAAACACCGCTTAACAGATAGGCGTTAGAGATTATTACTATAGTTGGCAGGAGAATACAGCGATATATAACGCTTATTCTTACGGAGCGCTACGAGTTAAATTTCTTTTTATGACGGTCGTGTAGATCAATTTGTTAACAAATTATGAAAATGTAAAAAAGTGCTTGACAAATGATATTATACAGTGTATAATATAAGTAATGAAACAATATTGTTATATTCTTAATGAAGGGAGAGAGAAGCAATGACTTTTCAAGTCGGTTCCGCGCTGCTGGACGCGTGTACGTTGGCTGTAGTAAACCGCGGAGACGCGTACGGATACAATCTTACGCGGAGCTTAAAAAATGTCATAGAGGTTTCGGAATCCGCGCTGTATCCGGTACTTCGCAGATTGCGCAGTGATAATCTGCTGACAGTGTATGATATTCCGCACGACGGCAGAAACCGCAGGTATTACCGCGTTACGGAGGAGGGAAAGGCGAAGCTTGCGGAATTCGTTGCGGAATGGGAGATATTCAAGGAACGCGTCGATACAATCTTTACCGGCGGCGAGGGTTTGAAAGAAATAAACCTTGAAATTGAAAGCGGCGGAGAAAATCTATTAGAAGGAGGTGCAGACGATGAATAAACAGCAATTTCTTAAAGAACTGGAATATCAACTGCGCCGTATGCCGCAAGAGGAACGCGATGACGCTGTAAGATACTATGACGAGTTCATCAGCGACGCGGAAAATGAGGCGGAGGCAATCAAGGGGATTGGGTCGCCGGCGAATGCGGCTGCGAACATTATTGCAGAATGGGGAGCGTTGGCAGCAGCGGAGAGTACGGGTGAAACCGGCGGTAAAAATCAACGCACAAGTTCAGGCGAAGAGAAGAAAAAAGGCAGTGCGTTTAAGACATTCTGGATTGTGCTGCTGGCGGTGTTTGCTTCGCCGATAGCGCTTCCGATAGCGTTCGCGATAGCTGCGGTTGTATTTGCGATAGTTATCGCGCTTGCCGCAGTGGTTGCGGTGATAGCGGCGGCGGCAGTAGTGTTAGTGTTAAGCGTTCCGGTGGCGCTGGTGATGGGCATCGCGGCTTTCCCTGTAAATCCGCTTAGCGCGTGTATGGGTATCGGATTTGCATTGGCGGCGTTCGGCACAGGAGTGCTGCTTATAAAAGCGGTTAAGATTATCGCTAAATACGGATTCGGCGGCTTAGCGAGATGGCTCAGCGGTATTATCAAGAGGGGGGGGAAGAAATGAGAAAATACATCTGGTGGATAATCGGAGGGGGAAGTTTGCTTCTCGGAATGGTTCTGCTTACGGCGGCGTTTTTTGGCGGCGCAAAAGGAATCTATCTATCCGACGATGGCTTTGAGGTCGCAGGCGATACCATTGTAATTGAAGAAACAGTTAAGGGAGGGTTCACGTCTGTTGACATTGACTGTGATATAGGAGAGATAGAACTGCGGGCTTCTAAAGACGGCTCGTACGGATACAGGCTTGAGTATACGGACGATTATTTTCACAGTAATCAGCTTGAGGTCATCAACGGAACGCTTACGGTTACTAACAGACATACCGATAAAACTTGGACTGTGAATCGGTCTATCCCGTGGAAGTATGACCCCGTATATAAGCTTTCGGTAACTTATCCGGCGGGAACGAAATTCGATAACGTAGACGCCGTAAACGCGCTCGGAACAATCAGGCTTAATGATTTCGAGACTGACAGTCTTAACGTGACGGCGAATCTCGGTGACGTTAGAGCGTCGAATGTCATATCTTACGGAACGGTAATGACGCTTGACCTCGGACATCTGGACTTCGACGGAGAATTGTACGGCGGCACGGATATAAGGGCAAGTCTTGGCGACGTGAATATTAATACGGACGTTGCTGAAGAGGAATATGAGTTTATATTTGACGTTGAGCTTGGCAATATCACTATTGGCGGCAAAAACATCAGAGCCGATAACGGTAAGGTTACAGGCGGCAGCGGCAGGAATAGTCTGCGCGTGAACTGTGACCTTGGCAGCATCGACATAGATTTCGGAAAGCGTAACGAAAGTTACGAGAGCAGCAGGAAGTAAACGAAGCCGGTTACGCTTCCGCTTACAAAAAATCGCAAAGATATTGTATCATAAAAAAACACCCTGATGAATGTTAATATACATTCATCAGGGTGTTTGCCGCGGATTATTTGGCGGCGTTCATAGCCTTTGCGATCCGGCTCTTTTTGCGGGCGGCGTTGTTCTTGTGGATCAACCCTTTAGATTCCGCGCGGTCTATAGCCTTGATTGCGTCCTTGTAGGAGTGTGCCAGCAGTTCGCTGTCCGTACCGGGCAGAGCGGCGTCGAACTTCTTTAGCGTGGTACGAAGCGCGGAGCGTCCTGCGCGGTTGGCGGCATTGCGGGCTTTAGCGAGCTGGTCACGTTTAGCGGCCGATTTAATGTTGGGCATCTTGTCACCTCCTTCTTGCCCTCCGGGCGTTAGATTATGTTAAGCTGCGCCCGGGCGACAGATTACAAAAATATAGTTTAGCACAACGTTATCCGGAATGCAAGAGTTTTTTTGTAATTTTTAATTCGGGCGGTAATTCCGGTTAATTTTCGTAGACAAACCGCTAAATTTTTTTGAAAAAACACTTGACGCCGCTTGAAAATTGTGTTATAATGATTATGTTAAAAGTTAATATCTAAACCGTAGAAGCGGAGTAGTAACTTTTGTCACGATGTATCAGCGAACCGTCGGCAGTGCGAGGACGGTCATTACGGACAACAGCGAATGGACCGTTGAGGGCCGGAGGAAAACGCGGGTTAGCCGCGTGAGTAATGCCGGACGGGAGTTTAACCCGTTAAAAGTAAACGCGTATGCCGGTACGCGAACTGCGCTTGCGAAAGCGCGCGAGGGTGGCGTTAGCAGGTATTTCCTGTCCCTTTGGTCGAACGTTGGTTCGCCGAGGGTCAGGATTTTTTATTTGCCGCTATGGTTCCCGCCGAGCTATATTTTTTAAGGAGGAACTCACAAATGAGTATCCCGTACAAAACTTACCTCAGCGAGAAACAGGCTCCCGATGCTTGGATGAACCTTCGCGCCGCGCTTAAGAATCTGCCCGCTCCGATGCTTCATCCGGGTACGCTGAACCCGGTCGGTCTCGACGATATTACGCCTGTTTTCGTTGGCGAGCTTGCGAGGCAGGAACTAAGTGATGAACCGTTCATCTCGATCCCGGGCGAGGTTATGGACTTCTATAAGATGATCCGACCGTCGCCGCTCGTCAGAGCGTACGCTCTGGAAAAAATTCTCGACACCCCCGTGAAAATCTATTACAAATACGAGGGCACTAATACTTCCGGCAGCCATAAACTTAACTCTGCGGCGCCTCAAGCCTTTTACGCAAAACAGCAAGGGTTGACCTCCCTGACAACGGAGACCGGAGCCGGACAATGGGGAACCGCGCTTAGTATGACGTGCGCGTACTACCACATAGACCTGAAAGTATTTATGGTAAAAATCTCAAGCCAGCAGAAGCCCTACCGCAAGGCGCTGATGGAGACATACGGAGCGTCCGTTACCGCGTCGCCGTCCGACACTACCGACGCCGGAAAGAAAGCGCTCGCGGAGAATCCCGACACTCAAGGCTCACTTGGAAACGCGATTTCGGAGGCGATAGAGGCGGCGATGAAGACCGATAATTGTCGCTACGTACTCGGTTCCGTTCTCCAGCACGTCATATTACATCAGAGCGTAATCGGTCTTGAGGCAAAAGCCGCGATGGATTCTATCGGAGAGTACCCCGACGTTGTTATAGGGTGCGCAGGAGGCGGCTCTAACCTCGGCGGTCTGATATGCGCCTACGCGGCAGATAAGATAAACGGCAAGGCAAACCCGCGTATTTTGGCGGTCGAACCCGCCAGCTGCCCCAGCCTAACTCGCGGTAAGTTCTCATACGACTTCGGCGATGTGGCGCGCACCACTCCGCTTATTAAAATGTACACGCTGGGCTGCGGTTTCAAGCCGCACGCAAATCACGCCGGAGGTCTGCGCTACCACGGTATGAATCCAACATTGTCGCAGATGTATCACGACGGGCTGATGGAGGCGGTCAGCTATCGTCAGCGCGACGTGTTCGACGCTGCTATCCAGTTCGCGCGTTCCGAGGGTACGCTTCCGGCTCCGGAGTCTGCTCACGCTATCCGCGCCGCGATCGACGAGGCCATTAAATGCCGTGAATCCGGCGAAGCGAAAACTATATTGTTCGGTCTATCCGGTACAGGGTTCTTTGATATGCAAGCGTACAAGGATTATCAGTCCGGAACAATGGACGACTATATTCCGACCGACGCCGACCTTGCAAAAGGCTTCGCGGAACTGCCAAACGTATAAACGACCGCTGTGCCGAATAGACGTAAAGACTAATCTGGCGAAATTTACGTACTCGCCGGGTTAGCCTTTGCGCATATTTTAGGACCTTGACATTTTTGTGATTTTTAATTCGGCAAGGCTAAATTGTTAATAAATCTTGAAATTTCAAAAAAATGAGCTAAAAGCTCTTGACAAATAAGCAGAGACGTGTTACTATGTTAGCACTCTATGATAAAGAGTGCTAATCAAACAAACACACATTACAAAAATACAGGAGGATCAAAGCGAATGAAATTAGTTCCGCTTGCCGACCGTGTCATTCTCAAGCAAATCGCGGCTGAAGAGAAGACAAAGGGCGGTATTATTCTGACCAGCGCGGCGCAGGAGAAGCCGCAAATCTATGAGGTCATCGCTGTTGGACCCGGCGGTGTTGTTGACGGCAACGAAGTTAAGATGTCCGTTAAAATCGGTGATAAGATTATTACCGGCAAGTACACCGGGACTCAAGTGAAAATTGATGAGGACGAGCTTACAATCGTCAAGCAGGACGAGATTCTTGCGATAGTGCAGTAACCATCAAGCCGCGCCGGGCGCGGATTGAAACATTACTATGATGACAATTAAAGGAGAGATTACAACATGGCAAAAATGCTGATTTACAATGAGGAGGCGCGCCGTGCGTTAGAGCGCGGAGTTAACCGCCTTGCGGATACCGTCAAAATTACTCTTGGTCCTAAGGGACGCAATGTAGTACTGGATAAGAAATACGGTAGTCCGCTTATTACCAACGATGGTGTTACAATCGCTAAGGAAATTGAGCTTGACGACCCGTTTGAGAATATGGGCGCCTCGCTTGTCAAAGAAGTTGCAACCAAGACAAATGACGTAGCCGGTGACGGTACGACAAGCGCCACGCTTCTTGCCCAGGCGATGATTCGCGAGGGCTTGAAGAATGTAGCTGCAGGCGCAAATCCGATGGTAATGCGCCGCGGAATTAATGCCGCGACCAAAGTCGCGGTGGCGGAGATCCAAAAAATCTCCAAGCCGGTAGGCGGAACAAGCGACATTACTCGCGTCGGTACGGTCAGCTCCGGTGATGAGCTTATCGGAAGACTCATTGCGGAAGCGATGGAACAAGTCGGTCAAAAAGGCGTTATCACTGTTGAAGAGGGTAAGACCGCCGAGACATACAGCGAAGTCGTTGAGGGTATGCAGTTTGACCGCGGCTATATTACTCCGTATATGGTTACCGACAGCGAGAAGATGGAAGCCGTGCTTGACGACGCGCTGATCCTTATCACGGACAAGAAGATTTCTAACATCCAGGAAGTGCTTCCGATTTTGGAGCAGGTAGTGCAGCAGAACCGTAAGCTTATGATTATCGCTGAAGACATAGAGGGCGAAGCTCTTGCGACAATCATCCTGAATGGTCTGCGCGGAACGTTTAAGTGCGTCTGCGTCAAGGCGCCGGGCTTCGGCGACCGCCGCAAGGAGATGTTAGTTGACATCGCTGCTCTTACCGGCGGACAAGTAGTAAGCAGTGATCTCGGTATGGAGCTTAAAGAAGTCGGTATGGACGTGCTCGGACGCGCCCGTCAGGTAAAAGTTGCTAAGGAAAATACTATCATCGTAGACGGAGCCGGCGATCCGAACGAGATTCAGGCGCGTATCAATCAAATCAACAGCCAAATCGAAATTACTACCAGCGACTACGACAAGGAAAAGTTGCAGGAGCGCCTTGCAAAGCTTTCCGGCGGTGTTGCTGTAATCAAAGTCGGCGCCGCGACGGAGACGGAGATGAAAGAGCGCAAGCTGCGTATTGAAGACGCGCTGAACGCCACTCGCGCCGCCGTTGAAGAGGGAATAGTCGCAGGTGGTGGAACGATATACGTCCGCGCGGCTCAGGCGGTCGAAAAGGCTATGGCTAAGATTGAAGCCGGTGATGAGAAAGTCGGATATAAGCTTATCGCTGCGGCTCTGAATGCTCCGGTAAGGCAAATCGCGGAAAATGCCGGTCTTGAAGGCGCGGTTATCCTGAACGAGATTCGCGGAAACAAGAGCGTTTCGTTTGGATTTGACGCCGCTGCCGAGCAATACGGCGACCTCATCGAAAAGGGCATCGTAGACCCGGCTAAGGTTTGCCGCAGCGCGCTTGAGAACGCCGCGTCTGTTGCGAGTATGATTCTGACGACCGAAGCTCTGGTCGCTGATAAGCCTGAACCTCCGGCGCCTGCGGCTCCCGCAGCCGGCGGTGGTATGGGCGATATGATGTACTAATTTACTAAATAAAATTAAGAATCATAATGCAGGGGCGAATTTTGAAATTCGCCCCTAATTTTCAATCTTATATCTTTAGTTTCTTATTCGCTGTAATCCTCTAACAGATTTAACAAGGCTTCTTTGCCGAACACTGTTATCCCTTGCTGTAGGGCGGCTTTTTCCTCTGCCGGAAGATTGGAAGATAAAACATACGTATCAATAATTTTCCCGTATTCATCGCAGACTACTAAAGAACTGCCGTTGGACTTTATGATATAAATTTCTCTTGCGGCAGATGCCGGAGCTTCTTCCGGAACAGTGATTTCCGTAAATGCGGGCAGAGCCTCTTCTACAGACTCATTGCTGCCGGCAAGTAATTGAGGAATAGCGACTGTGGCGGCAAACGCTAACAAAAATGCCGTTAACCCTATAGCGGCTGAAATGATTTTTGAGTAAAGTTCTTTTTTCATAATAGCGCCCTCCGCGTTGATAAAAAGATTTCTAAGTCCAGTATTTCCAAATAAAGGCTGAAATATTCAGAAAATGGAAAAGAATATTATCACAACTAAATTGCCTCGCGTCGGAATTGCCGCGGAGTTTAATCCGTTCCATAATGGTCACGCGGCACATATTAAGAATACTCTCCGTGCGCTTGGCGGTGACGCTATAGTGATTATTGCGATGAGCGGTAATTTCGTTCAGCGCGGTGACGCCGCGGTGTTTTCTAAGCGGGCTCGGGCGCTTGCGGCTGTACACTCCGGCGCTGATTTAGTCGTTGAATTGCCAATTGCCGTTGCGCTTAGTTCGGCGGGATACTTTGCTGCCGGAGCGGTGCGGCTGCTTAACGCGATCGGCGTTGATTACCTTGCGTTTGGAAGTGAAAGCGGAGATTTGACTGAACTATCAGAATGTGCGGAGCTTTTACGCAATGAAGAGGTGAACACGCTTATCCGCGCGGAACTCAAGCGCGGTATTAGTTATGCAGCGGCTCGGCAAAATGCTTTGGAGCGATTCAGCCGCAGGGATATGAGCTTCCTTAAACTTCCGAACAATATCCTCGCGGTAGAATATCTTACCGCGCTGCGCGGTACTTTAATTACTCCGGTAACTATAAAACGAGAGGATAGTACGGACGGCGCAAGCGATCTCCGAAGACTTCTCAGTATGGGATCGGATATTACTGACCGTGTGCCGCTTTCTGCCGCGAAAATTTATGCCGCCGAACAGCGGCGCGGGAACGCTCCGCTGTTTTTAAGTGCGCTTGAACCGGCGATTATGACGCGTCTGCGCTGTATGAGCGCGGCTGAGTTCGATACGCTTCCCGACGCTAACGAAGGACTTGGAAGGGCAATTTTTAACGCGCTGAAATACGCGCAAACCTTAGAAGAACTATTTACGGCGGCGAAGTCAAAACGCTATACGCTTACCCGAATTCGGCGCGTTGTCCTATGTGCCTTTTTGGGTATACGGGCGGAAGACCGCACGAAAAACCCCGCGTTCGCCGCTGTGCTTGCAGCGTCTGAACGCGGGCGTAAATTTATGAAAATGAGCGGAATTCCGCTCGTCCGCGGCAGTCACGATAATTTATTTCTTTGACTTCATAGACGCTCTTTAAGGCGGCAATATCTTACCCATAGTCGATGTTCACAAATTGTTTACGATTGCACGCAAATTAACTATTGACAAACCGTATTTTTTGTGTTATAATAAGTCGGTAATGATTAGTGACTAATAGTTAATGATTAACATCTCTCGTTTTCCTCGTCCACTATCGACTGCCGACTAATGACTGCTGACGGTATCGTTTTTCGTAGGGGCGAGCAATGCTTGCCCGTCGTCTCTTCGTCCACTGTCTACTCGCGACTATTAACTAACGACTATCTCGCATTGCTCGCCCGCTGTTTCCCCCGTCCCCGTAGGGTGTTCCTATCGTCTCCTAATTCCTACTACCTAACACCTACCTCTTGCACGGGGGTTTCTCCCGTCTCCTGCCGACTGTCGACTATTAACTGCCGACTTTTAGACTAACTACTAAGACTGCTTGCGCTCGTCGATAATGCGTTTCGCTTTATGAGTACTGCGTTCTAAGCTGCCGTCCGGAAGAACGATGACATTAGCCGGTTTTACTCCGCAACGCGCTTTCAGCGCGTCGCTGACCTTTCGCGCTGTCGCCTCATCGGTTATCTTGCCTGCGTTTTCAACGGTAACTTCGTATTTGCAGGTAAAGTCTTTCTCGTAGATACGCACGGTGTATTCTCCGGTGACCTCCTCCAATCCGCGTATAACGTACTCAATGTCGCTGGGATAGACGTTGACCGCGCTGACGATAAACATATCGTCCTTGCGCCCGTCTACATAAATTCTGCCGTGGGTGCGTCCGCATTTGCAGGGAGTGGTATCTATCCGCCCGATGTCGCCGGTGCGGAATCGTATCATGGGACGCGCTCGCTTACGGAGCGTTGTGTATACCAGTTCTCCGCGTTCGCCGGGTTTTAGTACCTCTCCGGTTTGCAGGTCAATGGTCTCAACAAGGATATGATCCTCCGCGATATGAAGCCCGTCATGTACCTCGCACTGCGCCGCGCACGCTCCGAAAATGTCGCTCAGCCCGTAGAAGTCGAACAGTTCCG
>JAITQY010000024.1 GCA_031288675.1 Oscillospiraceae bacterium
AAAATTCAAAAAGGGTATTGACAAACCCTCGAATCTGTGGTATAATGCTTTTTAGTCGTCCGAAGAAAGCGAGTCGCGTTAAGCATAAATCTCGCCGAGGAGTTCAATTTGAAATTTTGCGAAGCCTGATTGGATTCGCTGTGTTTGATTGATAACTCGTGTTTATGACGGACGCGGGATTTTTTATTTTATACGAAAGGAGGAAAACAGATGGCAAACGCAAAGGTTTTAGAGCAGAAGAAAGCGATCGTTTCGGAGCTTAGCGAGAAACTTAAAACAGCCTCCGGCGCGGTGTTCGTAGACTATACGGGTACGAATGTCGCCAACGATACGGAGATGCGCCGTAAGGCGCGCGCCGCCGGCGTAGAGTACGCGGTGGTCAAAAACACCCTTACGCGCTTCGCCGCGAATGACGCAGGTCTTGCCGGTCTTGACCCGATTCTTAACGGTCCCACTGCGCTCGCGCTCAGTTTCGGCGACCCTGTCGCGGCGGCAAAGCTGATTAACGAATACGCATCGAAAAAGGATGCGACAATCGTTATCAAGGCGGGCGTCGTAGAGGGCAAGATAATTGACCCGGCAGGCGTTACCGCGCTGGCGGAACTGCCGAGCAAGGATCAGCTTTACGGTATGCTTGCCGGCGTACTGCAAGCGCCGATTCGCGGTTTGGCTACGGTGCTTCAGGCAAACATATCTGGTTTGGCACGTGCGTTAAACGCCGTTGTTGAGCAAAAGCAATGATTATTGTAGCGGTCATTGCGCTTATGATTGCAGTGGTTATCGGCATTGCATTTGTGGGCAATTAACAGCGCAGAAAATTAACCAAAAAATTACAAAACACTAACACAAGGAGAAAACAAAAATGTCTGAAAAAATCAGCGCCCTTTTAGGGCAAATTAAAGAGTTGACGGTACTTGAGCTTTCGGAGCTGGTACACGCGATTGAGGATGAGTTCGGCGTCAGCGCGGCAGCTCCGGCGGCGGTTGCCGTTGCGGGTCCGGCTGCGGGTCCGGCTGCGGCGGCAGAGGAAAAGACGGAGTTTGACGTCGTTATGACCAGCTTCGGTGACAAGAAGCTTGACGTTATCAAGGTCGTTCGCGGCGAGATCGCCGGTCTTGGTCTTGCCGAAGCTAAAGCGCTTGTCGAAGGCATTCCGGCAAAAATCAAAGAAGGTATCAGCAAGGATGACGCCGAAGACCTCAAGAAGAAACTTGAAGAAGCCGGCGCAAAAGTTGAATTTAAATAATCTAACGGCTACAAATCAATTTCCGGAGGCAATAGCCCCCGGATTTTTGTATTGCTTAAAAACGGCAACGCGGTTGGCAAGTAAGTTATTTATCAGTTGCCGGCGCAGTCAAATCTGATTTCCCATAATATATCGTTAACAGAATGTTAATATAAATCGCCGTTAACCTATTGCTATTTTAGCGAAGGTGTGATATACTAATGCCAGTTATAATTTAACGTAACGGAGGTGCGGTATGAAACGGTCAGTTATTTTAGCAATAGCGATAGTTCTGCTTTTAAGCTCCTGCGGCGCTCCTAAGAGCGCGGATAACGGCGCAAGCGATTCAGCCGGCTATAGCTCGCCGGAATACTCATACGCAGAGCAAAACAAAGGTTCTGGCGGGGGCGGCGGAATGGGCGGGGCGCCGATACCCGTTCAAGAGACGCCGGAATACCGGTCTGAGGAATCTGCGGCGGAAGTACTGTCTCCGCGTAAGCTGATAAAACGCGCGTCACTAAACATTGAAACAAAAGATTTTGACGGCGCAATTACGGCGGCGGAGCAACTATGCGCTGACTTCGGCGGTTACATAGAAAACAGCAGCGTATACGGAGGAGACAAAGCGTATTTATCATCATATGCTGATTACGGATACTATAATCAGCGCCGCGCGGATTACACTATGCGGATTCCGGAGAAGAATTACAACGCGTTCTTACGGCAGGCGGGCAGTATCGGTAACGTAACATACAAGTCACAGAATGCCGAAGATATTACGGATACGTATTACGATATGGCTTCGCGTCTTGCGGCGGCGGAAACGCGCCGCGACCGCCTGATGGCTCTGCTTGAAAAAGCGGACACGATGGATTCCATAATTCAGCTGGAACGCGCTCTGTCCGACACAATCTATGAGATTGACGGCTATACCGGTGCATTGAAGCACTATGACAATCAGGTGGATTATTCATACTTCACTATCAGTCTGACCGAAGTGGTTGAGTTCACTCCGGAGGAAGCTCCTCCGCCGATTACGCTCGGCGAGAGAATCGGTTACGCCGCAAGCGACGCGTGGAACGGTTTAGTTAACGGCGCTCAGGCGTTGTTGGTGTGGATAATCAGAAATATCTTCACTTTGATAATACTTGCGGCAATTGCTCTTGCGGCAATTTTGATTGTCCGCCGCGTCAATAATAAAGATAAAAAGGGCAAAAAGACCGTTACGCCGCAAAACAAACCCGACGACGAGACAAAACAGTAATCCGGCGCTCTCCGCGCATAAAGATTTGTGCATATAAGGGCGGGGTAAGAACCCGCCCTTATTTATGCCGCGTATTGCTTCGCCGGCAATGCCGCAAGCCGGCTTTATCAAATACGCTGTGCCACTGATATAATATTCGGGATTTGTTAGTGCGATTATCAGAAACCTTGATATATTTTCAAAACTACTGTTGCTATTTTAATGCAGATGTGTTATAATGACTTCAGTTGGTATAACGGAGGAAAGAAAATGCAAAAATTGAAGTCCCTTTTTGGGGCGCAGGATATGACTGTGGGGAAACCGCTGCGGTCTATCCTATTATTTACTGTGCCGTTGCTGCTGGGCAATGTGGCTCAGCTGCTGTACAATACTGTAGACAGCATTATAGTCGGGCAGTACTGCGGACCGAACGGACTGGCAGCTACTGGGGTATCAATGCCGATACAGTTTATGTTCGCGGTATTCTTTATGACGGTGGGAACCGGCGTAAGCGTAATGGTTGCGCAATATTTCGGAGCGAAAGATAAGGACAATCTGTCAAAGACCGTAGGCAACTCGATGATTCTTATTCTTGGCGCTACCCTTTTATCTACGATACTGGGACTGCTGCTGTCAAGGTGGATACTTGAGGTTACTAAATGTCCGCCGGAAGTATTCGATCAGGCGTACGACTATCTGTTCATTATGTTCCTCGGATTTGTGGGAATGGGATTCTATAATATTCTCGGCGGAATCCTGCGCGGATTCGGCGACTCTACGTTCCCCCTCGTCGTGCTTATCGGGTGTACAATACTTAATATATTCCTGGATATTTGGATGGTGGCGGACAGCACTCAGCTTAGCTTCGGGCTTGGATTAGGTGTAGCCGGCGCGGCGTGGGCAACGATAATAGCTCAGACGCTGTCGGCGGTTGCGTGCTTGTGGCGGCTGCTTAGAATGAAGCACATAGTAGAGGTAAAGAAATCTACGCTGAAACTTGACAAACATATCGTGCAAACGATAGTAAGAATCGGACTGCCGAGCGGAATCCAGCAAATGGTAATGTCGTTCAGCTTTGTTTTAGTGCAAAGCATAATCAACGGTATTCAAATACCGTTCAACGGCGTGATGGACGGCGCGATATTCGTGGCGTGTAACACTGCGGTAATGAAAGTAGACGGCTTCGCGATGATGCCGGCGCAGACCTTTAACCAAGCGTCAAGTACGTTCGTCGGGCAGAATATCGGCGCCGGCAAGCTGGACAGATGCTCCAAAGGATTGCGTCAGTGCCTTATCATCGCCGTATCCGTATCGCTTGTCGTATTCGCGGTAATACAGATATGGGGCGGCGGACTGATGAGAATGTTTATCAACGACCCTGACCCGGAGCGTTCGGCTAAGATAATTGAAGTCGGAATACAGATGATGCGGATAATGTGCTACGGCTATATTATGATGGCGGTCTCGATGACGATAGGCGGCGCGATGCGCGGAGCCGGAGATACGATGGTGCAGATGTGGATAACGCTTATTACGAATATCGTGATACGGCTTCCGCTTACATATTTTATGGTACATCTCAGCAAATCGGACGAGTATCCCAACGGCAAGCCGTCTATGGTGTTCTACTCAATGCTGATAGGGTTCGGTCTTAACACTGCGTTCACGGCGATTTACTTTGCGACCGGCAGATGGAAAACTAAAGCCGTCGTCAAACGCCCCGTTATGGCTATAGAAGAATAGTCTTTTCTTAATTAAATATATACAGAGGCGGCTCTTGCCGTCTCTGTGTGTTTTTTATGTTTACATAACTGCGGCATATTGTGTTTTGCGTGTAAAATTTTAATAAAGTTGCGAATTGTATAAAAATCCCTCTTGACAAACTATTAAAATTGTGTTAACGTACAAATATATTAAACATTAGGAGGTACATATACAATGTACACTAAGAAAGTATTAGCGTTAGTACTTGCAGTTGTGCTTATCTTTGCGTTAGCTGTACCGGTAGCCGGCGCGGCAGGCTTGTCAATCTCCGATATCGCGGCAAAGTATGAGACATATGCATATATGTCTACTGACACAGAGTACTTGTTCGCGAACATCATCGACGCGGCAACCTTTGCGACTGTTGACGCGCTTCCTGAAGCAGACCTGAAAGCTGACTTAGCGGCTGCAGGGTACTCCGAGAAAGCGGTTAAGGTTACATTTGACGCAGCTTTTGCGGCGTCATATGACCTCAGCGTTCTTGGTGCGAAAGAGTACGGATACCTGACCAGCGATTACGGCTTCTATGCTATTGCTGTTGTTAAGGGCGCGGCGGCTCCCGCAGAACCCGCTCCGGCTCCCGCAATTGAGGTCGAGCCGGCTCCGATGCCGGTCGTTGACGTTGTTGAGGAAACCGCTGTCGTTACCAAGCAAAGCCTTACCATTAACGGCGACCCGGTAAGCGTAGTAGCGGCATACAACATTAAGGGCAACAACTACTTCAAGCTCCGCGACGTTGCCGTCCTTATCACCACTTTCAACGCGTCTTACAACGACACCCTTAAAGCGATTGAACTGACCTCCAAAACGGCTTATGTTCCGGACGGCAGCGAAAGCAAAGCCGCCCCGACGGCAGACGCCAAAGCGACTATCAGCAACAACGCCGTTTACCTTGACGGCGCCGATATTTCCGACAAGCTGACTGTTTACAAAATTGACGGCAGCAACTACTTCAAGCTCCGCGACTTTGAAGACGTACTCAACCTGTTCGACGTAGAGTACGACGATGCAACCAAGACGATGCAGATCATCGCCGATGGCGCACCGAAGCCGGCGGCTCCTGAAGCCCCCGCAGAGCCCGCCAAGGAAGAACCCGCTAAGGAAGCGCCGGCGGCTCCCGCGGCAAAAACCGCTGCTGACATCGTTGCCGGTCTGACCGCGTCCGAAGCCGGCGTAGGCGCAGGCACCAAAGCGTTTTCTTTTGACACGCTTGCCGCCGCGCAGCCGACCATTGACGCGCTGAAAGCTATCGGTTATACCGAAGACGCTTCCGGTCAGGGCGAGACCACAACGCAAAAGGCAAACACTTACTCGACCTTTGACCTTTCAATGTTCGGCGTAGCCGGATATACCCTTTATGTTTACGTTGCGTAAAATTTAACGCGCGCTATACTCCCGGTCGGTTAACCCGCCCGGGAGTTTTTTTATATCCTGCACAACCCTGTTCACAAATCATTTACGATTGCACGCAAATAAACTCTTGACAAATCAGAAATATTATACTATAATACAGGCGTAATGATTAATGAATAACGCCTCCCGTTCCCCCCGTCCACTCTCGACTGCCTACTAATGACTACCGACTATCTTGTCCTTGTGGGCTTGTTCTGCAATCTTACCCTCGTCCCCGTAGGGGCGAGCACCGCTCGCCCGCCGTTAACCCCGTCTCCTAACTCCTACTACCTAACTCCTACCGCCTGCTTGCGAACTTTGCCTTGACTAACCGTAAATCAATGTGGTAAAATAATACTAATAAGGTTGCGCGCACTGCGCACTTGTTAAACTACGCGGATGTATCCGCAAAGGAGCGCAAATTTGAAAGTATTAGTTTTGGCAAGCGTAGGCGACATCGGCGGCGCGAAAACGCATATCATCAGCGCGTTCGGCGTCCTTAACCGGCGCGAACCCGGTTCGTGTCTGATGGTTTCATTTCGTGAGGGCGGCTTTGCCCAGTCCGCGCGAGACAGCGGAATCCACACCGCCGTTATCAACAGCGGCAATCCGCTTAAAGACCTGCGCACGCTGAAAAAACTTGCCGCAGACGGCGGATACGATATTATCCATAGTCACGGAGCGCGCGCAAACTTTATGGCTATGCTGCTCCGGCGGCACGTTAAGGCTCAAACCGTTACCACCGTTCACAGCGATTATAAGCTCGATTATCTCGGTCGTCCGCTCGCAAACATCACCTACGGTCTCGCTAACCGAATCGCGCTGCGCCGCCTTGACTATCTTATCGGCGTCACGGACGCAACGGCGGATATGCTTACGGAGCGCGGCTTCGCCCCTGACCGTATTTTTACGATACACAACGGTATCGAAATAACTCCGGATATTCCGCACCGCAACTCGGCTGACGCAGACGCTCCCGTAACTATCGGTATCGCCGCGCGTCTGAATCCTGTCAAGGATATTTCTACCCTGATAAAGGCTTTCGCCAAGCTCAGTGATTTGAACGTTCGACTTCGTATCGCCGGTGACGGCGAAGAAATGGACGCGCTGACCTCTCTCACAACAGAACTCGGCATTGCAGACCGCGTTGAATTTCTCGGCTGGGTAAACGATATGGACGGCTTCTATTCCTCTATTGATATAAACGTGCTGTGTTCGGTTTCGGAAACTTTTCCTTACGCCCTGCTTGAGGGCGTTAAGGCGGGGCTGGCTACCGTCAGCAGTAAGGTCGGCGGAGTTGCTCAAATGATAGATGACGGCTGCAACGGTTTCCTTTTCAATGCCGGCGATATTGATACGCTTGCCGACGCTCTCAGACGCTATGCGTCAAACGCGAAGCTTCGTTCCGAACACGGATCTTTGCTTCGCGCTAAAGTAGCGGAGAAGTTCAGCCTTGACGCTATGGTCGATACCCAAACAGAAATTTACCGCGCCATCCTCCGAAAGACGCAAAAACGCGGCAAACGCTACGGTATCGCCGTCTGCGGCGCGTACGGAATGGGCAACATCGGCGACGAGAGCATTCTAAGCGGCATTCTGAGTTCAATACGGGAGGCGGACGCTGATATTCCCGTTTACGTACTCTCCCGCAGTCCTAAGCAGACACAAAACTCACGCCGCGTGCGAAGCCTTCATACGTTCAGCATATTCAGCTTTTTCAGAGTTGCCGGCAAGGTGAACGTATACATCAACGGCGGCGGAAGCCTGATTCAGGACCAAACCAGTAGCCGCTCACTGTGGTTTTATCTTTGCACGATTATGGTCGCTAAACTTCGCGGAGCAAAAGTATTTATGTACGGCTGCGGAATCGGTCCCGTCTCCCGCAAAACGAACCGCAGGCTTGCGGGCAGGATAATCAACAACTACGCCGACGTTATCACCCTGCGCGAGGACGGAAGTGTTACGGAGCTTGCCGCGCTCGGCGTCACGCGCCCTGCCATAAAACTTGCCGCCGACCCCGTATTCGGATTAGATTTACCGCTTGCCGCCGACCGCCCGTCAAACGATAAGATAGCCGTCGCGCTTCGTGATTGGACGGGAATGGACGCAAAAATACCGGAGTTCGCGCGCGCGCTGGAATACGCCTATTCCGCGTACGGCTTATCCCCGCTGTTTGTGCCTATCGACCAGCGCGACAGCGCGGTTGCTGAGGCTGTCGCGGCGCTCCTGTCAAGCTCTGTTCCGCGCGCGTTCGCCGAACCGATGAACACTCCGGAAGAAGCCGCGCGCGTTATGTCACAGGCAAAAATCGCGTTCTCCGCCCGGCTTCACGGATTGATCTTCGCCGCCGCCGCCGCACTGCCCCTTATCGGAATAGTCTATGACCCCAAAGTGAAGAACTTCCTTGACTATATCGGTCAGCCTAATTATATTGAGCTCGGCGCGGTTAGCTTCAGCTCCCTTAAAACGGCGATTGACTTTGCTATGAAAAATCTTTCTGCACCAAACGTCGCCCGTCTGCATACATTAGAACAAGTGAACCGCGATACTCTGAAAGAATTATTGTCAAATTAATTTACAAATTATTATGAACCGTACAACCACCATAAACACAATACTGAACATCGCGCTCGCAGCCGGCA
>JAITQY010000028.1 GCA_031288675.1 Oscillospiraceae bacterium
ATGTCATACGCAACGCGCACCTTACCCATTCGCCCCGCGGCGTTTAGTTTAGGAACAAGCATAAAGCTTAAATC
This sequence comes from Oscillospiraceae bacterium, assembly GCA_031288675.1. Taxonomy (GTDB): domain Bacteria; phylum Bacillota; class Clostridia; order Oscillospirales; family Oscillospiraceae; genus JAISJH01. The sequence goes on from JAITQY010000028.1 coordinate 75, forward strand.
AGCACCTGTAATTTTACTGTGTACTATGCCGCAGTCGCTCATAAGGCGGCGCAGTCCGCAGCGGTTGCCCTTATGCAGTATCCGTACTCCGTGTCTGATTATCGCTCGGTTCTCGCCTATAACCGGCATTATGTCCGCAATAGTGCCTACCGCGACTAAATCTCCGTATTCTTCAATAAGCGTTTCTGTATTACCGGCGCCCTCAAGCGCCCTCAAAACCTCAAACGCTACCCCAACGCCGGCAAGCCCTTTGAACGGATATTGACAGTCGCTTCTATGCGGATCAACCACCGCAGCCGCTTCCGGCAGAGTCTCCGGGCATTCGTGATGGTCGGTAATAACAACGTCTAACCCGAGTTCTTTAGCGATTTTCGTTTGCTCAGCTCCGGTAACTCCGCAGTCAACGGAAATAACAAGAGTAATTCCGCTCTCCGCGATTGCCCGTATCGCCTCCTCGCTAAGTCCGTATCCTTCCGTGAGGCGGTCAGGAATATACGCCTCCGCCGGAACTCCTTTGCTCAGCAGATATTTTACCATTACGCAGGTCGAGGTAATTCCGTCAACGTCATAATCGCCGAATACGGTTACACGCTCCTTATTTTGTATCGCAATCTTAATACGCGCAACGGCTTTGTCAATATCGGCTAAAAGACCCGGATCGGAAAATAACGCTGTATCGTCACGCAGAAACTCATACGCCTGCTCAATATCGGTGACGTCTCTTACGCACAGCAAAGCCGACATCAACCGTGAATACCGCTGCGAAAGTTTCTCAACCACAGTTAAGTCTAATTTGCCTATATTCCAATCCAAGTAAGGTTTCATCAAATTCTCCACATTTTCTGTTACGCAAGCCCTAAAAATTGTGACTTCTTATATATTCCCAAATAATACTATATTTTAATTTTGTTATTATAACATATACCGATTCAAATTACAAGAGATTTTTTGATAAACTTTAGATTTTCCTGCTAAATCAAAAAATTAAGAATATTCTGTAAATACATCAGTGACGGATACCTTTGGGGAAAAATACTGCTTGACAAAGGTTGTACGTGATTGTATAATTGCACTATATATTATTTATAAAACTATAAGGATGATTGTAACGTGAGCGCAAAACAGCAGAAGAAGATTCGCGCGGAAGAGCGCGCCGCAGCTCCGGCGGAGTCCCTTAAAAAAAGCGGAGCAAAATATTACAGCGGCAAATCAAGCAAGCTTGGGCGCGTGATCGGTCGGGTGATTGCGGGCGTAGTAGTGGTCGGTATCGCGGCGGCGCTGCTATTTAACTCCCCGCTATTTTACAGTTACGTTCCTGCCATCACAATCGGCTCGAACGAATACTCCGCATTGGAATACAACTACTTCTTCAATACGGTGTTTAGCCCGTTTGCACAGTATTTGGACAACAGTACTCCGCTCAGCAAACAGCAATCGTGGTTCGGCGAGGGCACTTGGGAGGAATACTTCCGCGAAGAAGCTCTGAACCAAATGAAAGAAATCTCTATGCTTTATGACGAAGCCAAAGCGTCAGGTTTTGATGCCGCAACGGTTGCGGACAACGAGGATTATACCGGCGTCACCTCCGTTGACGATCAAATCGCGTCTCTGCGCGGAATGGTTGCCGTATCCCGCTATTCTGACTTTGACGATTACCTGCGTACTACGTTCGGCAAGGGAATGACGGAAGAAATTTTGCGCGGACTGCTCGGCAAAATTATTTATGCCAGCACGTATCAGCAATATCTGATTAACACGCGCCGTGATGAACTTACCGAAAGCGATCTCAAAACGTATTATGCCGATAACTCTGACGAGTTCAATTTATACACATACTACTCATATACGTTTGAAGGCATAGCGGATGAGACTGCCGGAATCACGCAGGATGAAGCAACGGCAGCAGCTTACGAAAACGCTCATGAAGTCGCCGTCAACCATGACGGAGAAGACTTTGCCAAAGCTGTATTAGCGTTTGTTCCGGACGACCAAAAAGCCGACTATGAGAACCTTGAAAAAACACTCCATAAAAACAGCGCAGTTTCGATTATCGGCGCATCCCTTCACGATTGGCTTAAAGACCCGGCTACAAAACCCGGGGAGACGACTGTCGTTCCGGACGGCACAGGCTACACCGCCGCGCTGCTTGTAGACCGCAACGTCAACGATTACTACCGCCAGTCATTCCGCGACATAGTGATTGCGGTGAAAAGTAACAGCGAAACCGGCGAAATCGGTCAGGAAGAACTGAATACGACTCGCACATATGCCGAGCAAATTTACAGCGACTGGCAAAGCGGCGACGCTACTGAGGATACTTTCTCTACAACGGCGTCAATCGAAAGCAATGAGGGCGCTTCCACCGGAGGGCTTCGCGAAAACGTTTCTATCGGACTTTATACTCCGGAGCTTGAAGCATGGCTGTTTGACCCCGCGCGCAAGTACGGCGATACAGAGCTTATATTCGTCGACAGCAATGATAATCAGGCATACCATATCGTTTACTACGTCGGAGCTGAAGATGAGCGAAATGACCTGCGGCTCGCACGTGAAGCAATTTTGACAAAATACTATGAAAACTGGAAAGCTGAGCGCGTTGATAATTATCAGATTGAAGAAAACTTCGGATTCTTCTTTAGATTTAAGTAACCGTCATTCTGTAATCTGCGTTGCTAATAACTAACTACTAATATGACTAAAATCAGCGAAGAACAACTATCAGAACAGCGCGTTATTGCCGCGCGAATCAAAGCAAGAAATGTGGGCGGGGCAGATGACCCCGCCCGTCTCTCACTGGCATTTGTAGACACTTACGGCTGCCAGCAGAACGAGGCGGACAGTGAGATAATTCGCGGTCAGCTTAGTTACATGGGATACGCCTTTACTAACAGCGAACCGCTTGCCGATTTGATAATCATCAACACCTGCGCCGTTCGTGAACACGCGGAGCAGCGCGTACTCGGCAATGTCGGACATCTGGTTCACACTAAGCGTCCGGGACAGATAATTGCGCTGTGCGGATGTGCCGTTCAGCAAAAAACAGTGCGCGATCTCGTCCTTAAATCTTACCGTCACGTAGATGTAATGTTTGGACCGCACGAACTTTGGCGGCTTCCGGAGATTTTAGAAAAAGCGCTTAACTCTCCCCAAAAAACTAAAATCGTTGAAGTCCGCGATAGTGACGGTGAGCGCGTAGACGGTCTGCCGACACTTCGTAAAGAGGGCGAACAAGCT
>JAITQY010000045.1 GCA_031288675.1 Oscillospiraceae bacterium
CGAGAACGGTTCCGTTTTAGTCATTCATCATCCGCCGTATCTGAGCGCAAACGATCCGATGGCTGCGGCGCACGGCTTAATGAATTCCGATGAACTGTATGAGATAATTGTTGGAAGCGATGTTTTTGCGGTGCTTTCCGGACATACGCATCAGGTCAGCGCGACGACGTTCGGCGGGATTCCGCACTTCACTGCCGACAGCACTGCGTTCGGAGTGGCAGTTGATTCGGAGTATATGTCAATAAATAACAGAGTAGGATTCGCGTATTGCACGGCGGAGGATAAACATATCTCCGTCAGTCACATTGCGTTTGATAAAGAACTTACCACGAGTACGCGCATCTCAATAAGCGACTTGCTGAAGATGATGCAGGTACACGCGTAATAATACAGAGACAGAAAGGGATAAATCCTATGAAAAAACTTATAGTTTTATTATTAGCCGCCGCGCTTATGTTTACCGTATTTGCAGGATGCGGAGGGAATACGGCTTCGTCCGGAGGCGCAACGCCGCCGTCAAAAGCGCCGGATAAGATTCCGGCAAACGACAGTCCGGCAACTGCGCTTGATCCTAACAATCCGGTGACTATCACATTCTATTCCTATTCGCTGTCGTATCCGACGATGCGCCCGGGAATGGAGCATCTTATCAATAATTTCAATGAGACTACCGGAAAAGAAAAAGGTGTTTTTGTTAAGGCAATCGAAGATGACACTATGGGTAAATATCAAACTGATATTGCCGCCGGCGAACAGGTCAACGTGATCCAGCATGCCTTTTCCGTGCTTGATATGTCTAAGGAAAACCTTGGACTGCAGGCGTATGAGGACATCTTTCCCTCCGGTGAATTAAGCGAACATATCAGCCATATGTATGAAAACGCGGTGGAACTCGGCAAAATCGACGGCAAGACTTACGCGCTTGCGTTTACGTTCTCTACGCCGATACTGTATATCAACGGCGCGCTGTTTGAAGCCGCCGGACTTGACCCGAACGAGCCGCCTGAAACGTGGGACGAGGTTGCCGCGTATGCCAAGCGGATATATGAGAGTACCGGCAAGCCGGGCTTCGCGCTTTCGCCGCAGAACGGCTGGACAACCGAAGGGCTGTTCTTCTCCAACGGAGCGAATATACTTAACTCTGACCGCACGGAAGCGATGTTCGCGTCACCTGAAGGTATAGAAGCTATGGAAATGTGGCAGGAGCTGTATCACAGCGGAGCGCATGCGTTAGGCAGCGACAGCGAGGTATCGGAGCAGTTTATGTCCGGCAACGCGGGAATGCTTATACAGTCAACGTCTATGCTAAGCGGAATCAAAGCGGGTGCGGAGGCAGGCGGATGGAAGCTTTACGGAGCGGAGATGCCGGCTTTCGGAGATAAACCCGCCGTGCCGGTGAATTCCGGAAGCGCGCTTGCCGTGCGGTCGTCGTCAGAGCTGGAGAACCTTGCGATTTGGGAGTTCATCAAATACGTTACCGGTCCCGAGGGTTATACTATCATCACAAGTGAAATCGGCTATCTGCCGCTCAACAAGGATATAGTAAGCGATCCGCAGTACCTTAAACCGTTCGTGGATGAGAACCCTATTATAGCAACGAACCTCAGGCAGTTAGAGAGGCTTCGCCCGGTGACGATTTGGCCTGCCGAAAACGCGCTGGAGCTTCGCCAGATATTCGCGGACGCTATCACTAAAGCGATAACCACCGGTAATGACGCCGGAGAAGTACTTACAGAAGCGCAGGAACAGATGAATGCGCTGCTGAAATAGCTATGTATAACTCTGAAATTAAGAAAGTTATAAACTTGGAGGTGATTATGGACTACTCTGCCGCGCCCGGTCTGACCGGAGCGATACCTGCGGTCAAGACCGGAGTTAAAAGAAAGTTAAACGTTACGGAACTGTTCACGGTAAAGTCACTTAGGGTACTCAAACCGTATATGTTTCTGCTTCCGGCGCTGCTGATACTTGGGTTTTGGCTGTACAAACCGTTGATAAACACGTTTTATTACTCCTTTACTAAATGGACGATGCTGCCGGGAACAAAGCCTGAACCTGTGGGGTTCGCGAACTATCTGAAGCTTTTCGGCAGCAAGGATTTCGGAACGGCGGTAAAGAATACAGGCTTCTATATCGTAATGCTGCTGCCGTTCTCGGTAGTGATACCGCTGATACTCGCAAACGTTACCAATAGTATGAAAGGGAGAATGAAGAACGTCTACCGCGCGCTGTTCTTTTTCCCGATGATTATGGCAGGCGTATCTACGGCAACGATATTCCGGTGGCTGTTAAATCCCGGCACAGGGCTTGTGAACATACTTCTGAACAAGACGGGGATAATTGACGGCAGCATATCGTTTTTCACGCAGGAGGAGACGGCAAAATGGGCAATACTGCTGATAACCGGCTGGAAGATGATAGGGTTCTCGACTGTTATTTTCTCGGCGGCGCTGACAGGCACAGATAAGAGTTATTATGAAGCCGCGTCGCTGGACGGCTCCAGGAAGGTACGCAAGTTTTTCGACTTTACCGTACCGCTGATTTCGCCAACGATACTGTTTATGGTGATGATGAGCATTCTGTTTGCCAGCCAGTGGACGTTCGCGTATATTGATATACTTACCAACGGCGGACCGTACGGAACATCGACAAACATTTATTACGAGATGTATAAGTACGGATTTTCGAGCATGAACGTAGGGATGAGTTCTGCGGCGGCAAATTTGTTCTTAGCGGTTTTCGGGGTCATAGCGGCGGTACTGACCACCGTTTCAAAGAAACTCGCGTTCTATGACAATTAAGGAGGACGGCGAATAATGAAAAACCTATCTTATAAAACCGCCTCCGCCGGAAAGCATTTAGTACTGATTTTAACCTGCCTAATCTTCGTATTCCCTGTTTACTGGATGGTCATTTCGTCTTTCGAGGGACTGGGTGAGATATTCAGCGCAAATATGCTGCCAAAGGACTTTACATTCGACAATTACATTTATGCTTTCAATAATATGCCGATAGGCAGGATGATGCTTACTTCGCTGATAATCGCCGCCGCTCTTAGCGTATTGCAGCTTACGACCGGAATTTTGGCGGCATACGCGCTGTCAAGGTTTAATTTCCGCGGGAAGGGGATTATCACGATACTGTTCAGCCTGACGTGGCTGATTCCGGTGCAGTCAATAATGATACCGAACTACGTAACGATAATACAAATGGGGTTAAAAGAGAATCTCCTCGCCGTGATACTGCCCTACGCGGCGTCCGCGTTTGCGATACTTAACCTTATGCAATCGTTCAACGCTTTTCCTAAGGCTTTGATAGAAGCGTCAAAAATGGATGGTGACGGAGAGTTAAAAACGCTGTCGCGCATAGTGCTGCCGAACCTTAAAGCGCCGCTTTCATCATTAGGGATATTGCTGTTTATCAACGCGTGGAACGAGTATATGTGGCCGAGACTGGTTATGACTAAATTAGAAAGCGCGCCGATACAGATAGGACTGCGTTCCTTTGTAGGTTCGGACGTGAATATGTGGGGTTCGCTTATGGCGGCAACGACTATATCGTGTCTGCCTATATTCGTAATATATATACTACTGCAAAAGCAGGTAGTAGACTCTTTTGTGAAATGGGGAATCAAGTGAATGAATACTACGATAGAAATTAACCGCCGTCTTAGTTTAGAGGGCTGTCCGAACTTCCGCGATATTGGCGGCTATCCGTGCTCCGAAGGCAAAATCACGCGCAGGAATAGGTTTTACCGCGCGGACTGTCTGTCTAAACTTACTGATAACGACGTTAAGACGCTGACGGAATTAGGAATCAGGACTGTAATAGATTTGCGTCACGCGGACGAGATACTGCGCGCAAAGAACAAGATGGACAGTATAGACGGGGTTACGTACAGGCACATATCGCTTGCCGACGGGATACAGTCTGAGGGACTGCGCGGTTTGACGCCGGAAAGCCTTTGGGGTCTTTATATTGCGTTAGTTGACGAGGCTCAGACGGAACTTGCGGATATATTCCGGATTTTGTTAACAGCTCAAGATGGGGCGGCAGTGTTCCACTGTACGGCAGGTAAAGACCGCACAGGGGTAGTTGCGGCGATACTGCTTTTATTAGCCGGAGCGGACGAGCGTGACGTAATAGAGGACTATGCCGTTACGTACGGCTATATGCGACTGATATTTGAGCGGCAGCTTATAGAAGCAGCTGAGGCTGGTTATGATTTCCCGGCGCATCTGCTGCGCTCCGACGCGGAGAATATGGATATTCTGATACGGCATCTGACCGAAACATACGGCGGAGCGGAACAATATCTTGAGGCAATAGGGCTTTCACACGGTGAGATAAATTTATTAAAACATATGCTTACGGAGGATGCGGAATGAGCGGAAATATCGGCGTACATAATGTGGTAAAGGATTTCGGCGCGGCAAAGGTTCTGAAAGACATAAGCCTTGACATAGAAGAGGGTTCGTTTACGATACTGCTTGGACCGTCCGGATGCGGAAAATCAACGCTGCTGCGTATCATTGCGGGATTAGAAACGCCGGACGCCGGCTTTGTAACCGTTGACGGAGAGGATATAACCGACTATGAACCTAAGGACAGACACATTGCGATGGTGTTTCAGAATTACGCGCTGTATCCTCATATGACGGCGTTCAGGAACGTAGAGTACGGACTGAAGATACGCAAGATTGAAAAGTCCGAGCGCAGGCGTATGGTTAACGAAGTTTTGGAACAGGTGGAGCTTGCCGACCAGGCGCACAAACTTCCGGCGCAGATGTCCGGAGGTCAGCGGCAGCGCGTGGCGCTGGCGCGCGCGATTGTTAAGCGCCCTAAGGCGTTCCTTATGGATGAACCGCTGTCCAACCTTGACGCGAAGCTGCGGACTCAAATGCGCTTTGAATTGATTGATATGTACAAGAAGCTGAATACGACGTTCCTATATGTGACGCACGATCAGGTGGAAGCGATGTCGATGGGAACCTATATAGTTATTATGAATCAGGGCGTGATAATGCAGCAGGGAACTCCGCGCGAGATATACGAGGATCCGCGTAATTTATTCGTCGCGCAGTTTATAGGCTCTCCTCCGGCGAATATAATCGAACACGAAAACGGTTACATCGGAATCCGTCCGGAAAACATTACGCTCAGCGACACGCCGGACGGGGAGTTTTGTCTGCCTGCACGGGTACATTCGGCAGAACAGCTCGGCGGAGAAACGATTTATCACCTGAACACTTCAGCAGGGAAGATAAACGTTAAAATTTCAGGATGCTGGGAGCAGGAAAACAGCGAGCCGTATGCGGTGTTCAATCTTGATAAGACATTCCTGTTTGACAGCAAAGGCAACCGTATACCGGACAACGACCGCGTTTTACGCGCAGTATTGCGCGGCTTAGACGGCGGCGAGCGGTTAGCGGCGTTCAGTTTTCAAAGTGCAGGATAATGATTAACGAAGCATTTTTGAGGTAGTCGGGAGTTAGTAGTCGTGAGTTAATACAGTAGGTAGGCATTAGATAGTAGGAGTTAGGAGACGAGAGAAGCGAAATAGTCGGCAGGGGACGTTAATCATTAAATATTAGCCATTAATCACTACTCAAGCATTATAGCACAAAGTCTCTGGTTTGTCAAGAGTAAATTTGCGTGAAATCGTAAATAATTTGTGAACAAAAAGTTACATGGTCGATAGCTAATACGGCTATCGGCATTATTTGTATCGGAATAAGCAAACGGTAAAACTAATTCTTGACAACGTGAGGGCGTTGTGCTAAACTTCAACGATACGATATACTAACGGAGGACAAGATGAAAAACACCGATAAACAAATGTCTGATATTGTGAACCTGTGTAAAGGCAGGGGCTTTATTTTCGCGGGTTCCGAGATATACGGCGGACTGGCAAACACATGGGATTACGGTCCGTTGGGAGCGGAGCTGAAAAATAACGTCAAAAAGGCTTGGTGGAAGAAGTTCGTGCAGGAGAACCCGTATAACGTGGGACTTGACAGCGCGATACTGATGAATCCGCGCACATGGGTCGCGTCCGGTCACGTAAGCACGTTCAACGACCCTCTTATCGACTGCAAATCCTGCAAAACGCGTCACCGCGCGGATAAGCTCGTTGAGGACTATGTACGCACGCACGCTCTTGACATTAACGTCGAGGCTATGAAAGACGACGCGCTGACGGCATTTATCCGTGATAATAAGGTTCCGTGTCCGGACTGCGGAAAGAGCGACTTTACCGATATTAGGAAGTTTAATCTGATGTTCAAGACGTTTCAGGGCGTTACGGAGGATACGGCTAACACAGTTTACCTGCGTCCTGAAACGGCACAGGGGATTTTTGTAAACTTTAAGAATATTCAGCGTTCGACGCGGCGCAAGATACCGTTCGGCGTATGTCAGGTAGGCAAGTCGTTCCGGAACGAGATAACGCCGGGAAACTTTACATTCCGCACGAGAGAGTTCGAGCAGATGGAGTTAGAATTTTTCTGCGAGCCGGGTACTGATTTAGAGTGGTTTGAGTACTGGCGCAGCTTCTGCCGCGAGTGGCTGCTGTCGCTGAATATGAGTGAAGAAAACCTGCGTTTGCGCGACCATGAGAAAGAGGAGCTTTCACATTACAGCAACGCGACCACTGACTTTGAATTTATGTTTCCGTTCGGGTGGGGCGAGCTTTGGGGCGTTGCCGACCGCACGGACTTTGACCTAAAGGCTCACCAAACGGAGAGCGGAGAGTCAATGGAATACATTGAGCAGGGCGGCGACAAAGCGGATGAGAAACGTTTTGTTCCGTATGTTATTGAGCCGTCGCTCGGAGCAGACCGCGTGACGCTTGCGTTCCTCATTGACGCGTATGATACAGAGGTAGTTGACGCGGAAAAGAACGATACGCGCACGGTGCTTAGACTGCATCCGGCGCTTGCGCCTTTTAAGGCGGCTGTGCTGCCGCTGAGCAAGAAGCTGAACGAGAAAGCGGCGGGAATCTGCCGCGAGCTTAGCCGCGATTTTATGGTAGACTTCGATGATTCCGGCTCTATCGGCAAGCGATACCGGCGGCAGGACGAGGTAGGCACTCCGTTCTGCATCACATACGACTTTGACAGTGAGAATGACGGTCAGGTTACCGTTCGCGACCGCGACACTATGGAGCAGGTGCGTATTCCGGTAGCTGAACTGAAAAGCTACATCGCGGAGCGAATCCAGTTTTAACGGGTAAAAACCCAACAATAAAACACAGAGGCGATTTCGCCTCTGTGTTGTTATTAGTTTGCGGTTAATTGAGATTTACGCTATTGCGCGGACTTTAATGCTGGGACCCATCGTTGAAGCTGTCGCGCAGCTGCGGATGTACTGACCCTTAGCCGCGGAAGGCTTTGCCTTGATGATAGCGTCAATGAGAGCGCTGTAGTTCTCGAACAGTTTTTCCGAACCGAACGAAACCTTTCCGATCGGGCAGTGGATGATATTCGTTTTGTCAAGGCGGTACTCGATTTTACCGGCTTTGGACTCCGCGACTGCTTGACCGACGTTAGCGTTAACCGTACCGGCTTTCGGTGTAGGCATCAAGCCCTTAGGTCCGAGCGCGCGTCCGAGACGTCCGACGACGCCCATTACGTCCGGAGTTGCGATTACGACGTCAAAATCGTACCAGTTCTCTTGCTGTATCTTCTGAACAAGGTCGTCCAAGCCGACATAGTCCGCGCCCGCGTCTTTTGCTTCCTGCTCGCGCTCCGGTTTACAAAAAACAAGTACGCGAACATCCTTACCGATTCCGTGCGGCAGAACGATAGCGCCGCGAACCTGCTGGTCGGCGTGACGGCTGTCAACACCGAGCTTTACGTGAAGTTCTACGCTCTCGTCAAACTTTGCGTGCGGAAGTTTGCACAGAAGCTCAAAAGCTTCTTTAGCGTCGTATTGATTGGCGCGGTCGATCAATTTAGCCGCGTCCTGATATTTCTTTCCTCTAAACATTATTCAGTTACCCCCTTACGCGTCTTTAACTACGATACCCATTGAGCGAGCGGTACCGGCAACCATTTTCATAGCCGCTTCGATGTCGTTTGCGTTCAGGTCGGGCATCTTTGTCTCTGCGATTTTACGAACCTGTTCGGTCGTAATCGTCGCAACCTTGTCGCGCTGAGGAACTCCGGAACCCTTTTGGATTCCCGCCGCCTTGCAAAGCAGGTCGGGCGTAGGCGGAGTTTTAGTAATGAACGTAAAACTTCTGTCACTGTAGACGGTGATAACGACCGGGATCGTAAAGCCTACGTCGTTCTTGGTGCGCTCATTGAATTCCTTTGTAAACTGCGGAATGTTAACGCCGTGCTGACCGAGCGCCGGTCCTACCGGCGGCGCGGGCGTAGCTTTTCCGCCGGGAATCTGAAGCCGGATATATCCGGTTACTTTTGCTGCCATTTCTTATTTTCCTCCTTGTGGTGATCTGGCGGCGCCGCCTGTAAATTTACGGCGCCTCCCACGGTTGATGTTGTGTTTCGCGCGGATTAAATTAGTCAGTAAGTTCGACCTGATCCAGCTCAAGCTCCACTTCCGTTTCACGCCCGAACATCTCGACAAGCACTTTTACAAAATTGTTCTCAATACTAAGTTCGGTAACGCGTCCGGAGAAGTCTTCAAGCGGACCGTCCATAACTTTGACTTTGTCGCCGACACTGTACTTCGTGACTGTGCGGCCTTTGCGCTCCATACCAAGTGTGTTGATTTCATCTTCCGTCAGCGGAACCGGTTTGTTGTTCTCGCCGACAAATCCCGTGACGCCCCGTATATTACGTACTAAGTGCCACGCGCGCGGATCCGTCGCGACCATTTTGATGAAAACGTAGCCCGGATAAATGAGGCGCGTTTTTGTTCTGCGTTTGCCGTCGTCGCCGATTTCCGTTACCTCTTCGGTAGGAATATGAGTTTCCTGAATGAGGTCGGTCATTTTGCGCGATTCGGCAGCCTTTTCGATTGCCCCTGCGGCGTTGCGCTCATACCCTGAATAGGTATGCGCAACATACCATTTTGTCTCCTGCATTTGTCAAGCCCCCTTAAAAGAGCCTACCCAGCCCGATGATCCATCTGACGATAAACAACGCAAGCTGGTCGAACGCTCCGATAACGATACCGCTGGCAACCATCATAACGATTGCAACCGAGCAGTTGTTAAGCAGCTTCTTACGATCCGGCCAAACGACCTTTTTCAGCTCGCTGCGCATCTCGCGGAACCAACGCGAAACGCGCGAACCGGACTCTTTCAAAGAGACTTTTTGTTTTTGATTATTCATTTAGCAGTCTCCTTACTTCGTTTCGCTGTGAACGGTGTGCTTGCGGCAGAAGCGGCAATATTTATTCATCTGCAAGCGGTCGGGCGTGTTCTTCTTGTTTTTGACCGTGTTGTAATTGCGCTGTTTGCACTCGTCACAGCGCAGAGTAACGCGTACTCGCATAAATGTGAACCCCCTTTTGTAGTATTCTGCATAGTACTCCCTGTACGGTCACAGGTTTTTATATTATACCACATATCGCGACACTTGTCAATACTATTTAATGATGTTTATCAAATTTTTTTGCGAACGCCAAGCCCGGCAAAAGTTTCGCGGATACGCCGCGTTATAAAACAAGCGACCTCCAAAGCTGACGCCGATTCGGAGGTCGTGAATACTTATGTAAAAAATGGAGCTGGTGGTCAGAATCGAACTGACAACCTGCGCATTACAAGTGCGCTGCTCTACCATTGAGCCACACCAGCGTAGATGAGAACATAAAAATATGAACTTTTATAAAAAAGTTCTTGACAAGATTTAGGTGAAGTGCTATAATCAATTTCCAATGCAAATGAATATATGGATACCTCACACCACTACATTAGTATATTCATAATTCGAGCAAATGTCAATAGTTTTTCTAAACAAACACACAACGGTGTCGGGCGTATCATAAAAATACAGGAGGGTTTATGCGAGAGCCAAAGAAAATAAAGTACGGCAAAACGGAGCGGCTAAGCTTTGCAAAACAGGACGAAATCATTGAGATGCCTCACTTGCTGGAGATTCAGAAGAACTCCTACAAGTGGTTTGTCGAGACGGGATTAAGCGAAGTGTTCCGCGACGTTTCGGCGATTTCTGACTACGCGAACAATTTAGAGCTTACATTCGCGCCGGATTCTACACCTGATAATCCGGGATTTGTCGTAGAGACGCTGAAAGTCAAGTATGACATCCGGGAATGCGCCGCGCGTGACGCGACCTATGCCGCGCCGATACGCGTCAATGCGCGCTTGCGCAACAAAGAGAGCGGCGAACTTAAAGAACAAACGATATTTATGGGCGACTTTCCTCTTATGACGCCGCAGGCGACGTTCGTAATCAACGGTGCGGAACGCGTTGTGGTAAGTCAGATTATACGCAGTCCGGGTATGTATTTTGACAAGCGGACGGACAAGACCAATATGTCCACTTACGGAACGACGATTATTCCGTATCGCGGGGCTTGGCTGGAGTTTGAGACGGATAATAACGATTTGTTTCATGTACGTATAGACAAGAACCGCAAACTGCCGGTTACTTGGCTGATACGGGCGTTCGGCGGTGAAGTCAACAAGGCGGATAAGCCGTGGGCGATTGTATCGGTTGCTCAGGGTTCCGGAATCACGACTAACGAGGCTATACGGCAAGTGTTCGGTGAGAGCGATTTTATACTCGCCACGCTTGACCGTGATGCTACTACTGGACGTGAGGACGCGTTACAGGAAATTTTCCGCAGGATTCGACCGGGTGACCCGGCGACGTTAGAAAGCAGTGAGCAGCTGATAAATAACTTCTTCTTTGAGCAGCGCCGTTATGATTTGTCCGCTGTAGGACGCTATAAGTTCAATAAGAAGCTCTCGCTTGCGCGGCGTATTACCGGAGCTTCTCTCGCGGAGGACGTTACCGATCCGGTCAGCGGGGAGGTTCTTGCCAAGTCGGGCGATAAGCTCTCGGCAGAGACGGCAGATTTAATTGAGGCGCGCGGCGTTATCGGCGTTACGCTTAAAATAGTTACACCGGAACACGAAGCAAAGGACGTTAAAGTATTCTCCAACGGTATGGTCGATATGCACGACTTCGTTGATTTAACGGAGGATGAGCTGCGCGAAATCGGCATAAAGGAAAAAGTGCGCTTTGTTATTCTCCGGCAGTTATTAGATAGTACGGCGGATATGGACGTCCACAGTGAGGAGTTCACGTTCGCGGTGCAGGATAGGCTTGCTGATTTGATTCCGAAGCACATCATTCCGGACGATGTATTCGCGGCGATTAACTATCTGTGCGGACTGCCTCACGGAATCGGCGAACCTGACGATATTGACCATCTCGGCAACCGCCGTATGCGCAGTGTCGGCGAGTTGCTGCAAAACCAGTTCCGCGTAGGATTTGCGCGTATGGAGCGCGTTATCCGCGAGCGTATGACGCTTCAGGACATCGCGGTGGTAACGCCGCAATCGCTTGTGAATATACGTCCTGTGACTGCCGCAATCAAAGAGTTTTTTGGAAGCAGTCCGCTGTCGCAGTTTATGGATCAGACAAATCCGCTGGCGGAGCTTACGCACAAACGCCGTATGTCGGCGCTCGGTCCCGGAGGACTTAACCGCGACCGCGCGAACTTTGAGGTGCGTGACGTTCACTATACGCACTACGGGCGTATGTGCCCGATAGAGACTCCGGAAGGTCCTAACATCGGACTTATCAACTATCTGGCGAGCTACGCAAGGGTAAATGAGTACGGGTTCGTTATTACACCGTACGCTAAGGTTGAAAAGACTAAGAACGGAATGTTCGTAACCGATAAAGTCAATTATATGACTGCGGATTTGGAAGACCGTTATTATATTTGTCAGGCGACGGAGCCGCGCGATGAAAAAGGATGCTTGATTAACAAGCGTATCGTGTGCCGTCACCGCGAGCAAATCGTAGAGGTAGACCGCGAGCGCGTAGATTATATCGACGTATCGCCGAGAATGATGGTTTCGGTCGCTACTGCTATGATTCCGTTCCTTGAAACGGACGAAGCGCACCGCGCGCTTATGGGCGCTAATATGCAGCGTCAGGCTGTTCCGTTGCTGCGGACGGAAGCGCCTATCGTCGCGACGGGTATTGAGTACAAATGTGCGGTGGATTCCGGCGTCGTTCTGCTTGCGGAGGCTAACGGAACGGTCAAGTCGGTTTCCGCTGATGAGATAACGGTTGATTATGACGGGATCGGTGAAAAGACGCACAGAATGCTGAAGTTCGTGCGCAGTAACCAAGGCACTTGTATCAACCAGCGTCCCGTTGTGGAAGCCGGAGCGGAGATTTCGGTCGGCGACGTACTTGCGGACGGTCCCTCTACGGCGGACGGTGAGCTGTCGCTGGGTAAGAATATTTTAGTCGGGTTTATGACTTGGGAAGGGTATAACTACGAAGACGCGATTTTAATCAATGAGCGTCTTGCGCAGGAGGATATTTTTACATCTATTCATATTGAGGAATACGAGCTTGACGCGCGCGATACGAAGCTCGGTCCGGAGGAAATCACGCGCGATATTCCGGGCGTAGGTGAGGACGCGCTGAAGTATTTGGATTCACGCGGAATCATTACTATAGGCGCGGAGATTCAGAGCGGCGACATACTTGTCGGCAAGGTGACGCCAAAGGGCGAAACAGACCTTACGGCAGAGGAACGTCTGCTGCGCGCGATATTCGGAGAGAAAGCGCGTGAGGTTCGCGATACATCGCTTAAAGTACCACACGGCGAGAGCGGAATAGTCGTTGACGTAAAGCGTTTTACGCGCGAAAATAACGATGAAATGGGTCCGGGCGTTAATGAGGTAGTGCGCGTTTATTTGGCGCAGAAGCGCAAAATAAGCGTAGGAGATAAGATGGCGGGACGTCACGGAAATAAAGGCGTCGTAAGCCGTATTCTTCCTAAGGAAGATATGCCGTTTATGCCGGACGGAACTCCGCTTGATATAGTTCTTAATCCTTTGGGCGTGCCGTCGCGTATGAACATCGGTCAGGTTTTGGAAGTTCACCTCGGCTATGCCGCTAAGGCGCTCGGCTGGAAAGTCGCTACGCCGATATTCAACGGCGCGGACTTTGATGACATTGACAAAGCGCTTCAGGAAGCGGGCTATAACAGCAGCGGTAAGGAAATACTGCGCGACGGTCGTACCGGAATGCCGTTCGATAATCCGGTTACAGTCGGATATGTGTACTTCTTGAAACTGCACCATCTTGTAGATGATAAAATCCACGCGCGCAGCACAGGACCGTACTCCTTAGTTACACAGCAGCCGCTTGGCGGTAAGGCGCAGTTCGGAGGACAGCGGTTCGGCGAGATGGAAGTCTGGGCGCTTGAGGCTTACGGCGCGGCGTATACGCTGCAGGAGATCCTTACAGTCAAGTCGGACGATGTTCAGGGTCGCACCAAAACGTATGAAGCGATCGTTAAGGGACACAGTATTCCGACGCCGGGTGTGCCGGAAGGCTTCAAGGTTCTTGTTAAAGAACTGCAATCGTTGTGTTTGGATATTAAGGTACTTGATCAGGACGGAAACGAAATCGACCTTCGTAACGAGGAGGACGAAATCGTAGAGGATACGAACGTCTATCTGTCCGGAGATAACGAATTTGAACAAGCCGGATTCCAGTTTGAAGACGTTGATGAATCGGATGAAGAGTATGAAGATGAGGAAATTGACGGCGAAGAGTATGATGATGACGATGAGGATTTGATTGAAGAAGAAGAAGAGGAAGAAGAAGTAGAGTTCGACGATTACAATGACGACGCGAAGGATGAATTCGCGGAAGAAGAAGTTGAGCCGTAATGCCGTTTACAAGGCAATATAAGGAGGCATAAGTTTGAAAGCAAAGAAGAATGTAATTAAAGCTTTCCGTGACGTATATGCGATTGTGAATGATGAAATCGCGCCTAATTGCTTTAAGTTTACATCTTGCGTCCAAAACATTGACGACCATGAGAGAGAATTGTACTTGCTTATATCGGATTATATTCTTCAGCAAAACCAGCGGAAAGTAATTGCGGAGACTGAGGGAGATATAGATAACAATGAGCAGGGAATACATCGTGATAGCAGGAGTCAACGGCTCGGGGAAGTCAAAGCTGTACGGGATGTTACGATGGGAAAAAAATATCCGTTCGTGAACGCGGACGAAATACTAAAAGAGCTTCAGAGAGACTGGCGCAGCGAAACAGATCAGTTTCGGGCAGGTCGTGAAGCGGTGAAGCGTTACAGGAAGTATTTTGAAGAAGAGAAGTCATTCATTCAAGAGACCACGCTTACAGGAAATACTTGTATTAAACTAATGCTTCAGGCTAAAGAATCAGGCTATCAGGTCACGCTCCATTACATTGGGGTAGAGAATGCGGAAATCGCTGTTAAAAGAGTTGAAAATCGTGTTCGTCACGGCGGACACGGGATACCAAGAGAAGATATAGAACGCCGTTATACAGCGAGTTTATCCGCATTAAAAACCGCAATCGAAATCAGCAATATCGCGTATGTCTATGATAATACTACGGAAGCTGTTGATGCGGGACTAAAGATAGTAGCGGTTTACTCAGACGGGAAAACAATTTTTCGCAGGGAAAATGAATTAGGAGTGAGATGGTTCGGCAGAGCCGTTGATTCGCCGGATACTTCAACTATCCAAAGGAGTATATAACTAATGAACGCACAATTTGACGCTATTCAAATAGGCATTGCCTCGCCGGAGACGATACGGTCGTGGTCGCGCGGCGAGGTCAAAAAGCCGGAAACTATAAACTACCGCACACTAAAGCCGGAGCGTGACGGGCTTTTTTGTGAGCGTATTTTCGGACCGACTAAGGACTGGGAATGCCACTGCGGAAAGTACAAGAAAATTAGATATAAGGGCAAAATATGCGACCGCTGCGGCGTAGAGGTTACGCGCGCGCGCGTTCGCCGCGAGCGTATGGGACATATCGAACTGGCGGCTCCGGTAAGCCATATCTGGTACTTTAAGGGTATTCCCAGCCGTATGGGACTGATACTTGACATCAGTCCGAGAATGCTGGAAAAAGTCCTCTACTTTGCCGGCTATATCGTAACCGACCCAGGAGATACCCCGTTACAGAAAATGCAATTGCTTACGGAGAAAGAATACCGCGATTACCGTGAGAAATATGAAGACGATTTCCAAGCGGGAATGGGTGCGGGGGCAATCAAGACGCTGTTGCAGGAAATTGACTGCGACCAGCTTGCCGATCAGCTTCGCGAGGAACTTAAAGACGCTTCGGGACAGAAAAAGGCGAAACTTGTAAAGCG
>JAITQY010000082.1 GCA_031288675.1 Oscillospiraceae bacterium
TGTAACCAACACCGCGCGTCTTGAAACAGGTATTCAGCAAGGCGTCGCTAACGCTATACTGATTAAGCTGAACCAAATCGGTACGCTTACCGAAACCTTAGATACGATAAACCTCGCTCACAAATTCGGCTACAAAACCGTCATCTCGCACCGCAGCGGAGAGACGGAGGATACTACGATTGCTGACCTTGCCGTTGCCGTAAACGCCGGTCAGATAAAAACCGGCGCGCCCAGCCGCAGTGACCGCGTCGCTAAGTACAATCAGCTTCTGCGTATTGAAGAAGAGTTAGACGCGGCGGCTCTTTTCAGAAAGTGATTTTTGATACGCGCTATTAAGATACACGCGCAGGGAGCGAATAATTATTCGCTCCCTGCGGATTTATATTAGGGTTACAGCACGTTCGCCGGGATTTTAATTCAGGTATCCGCCGTAACATAAGGTCACATTGTCGTCGGAATAACTATAATATCGTCGCTGCCGGTAAACTTATTGAGGCAAAGCTCAAACGGCACGCCGTAGCGTGCCTCTCCTCCGGTTTTCTGTTTTGCCTTAATGCACGCAACTGTAAATTCCGCCGCCTTTGACGCGGCGCTGAACAGCTTTCCGCCGTTTTTCATATAGCTGGCAAGGAACGCGCTTGCGTAAATATCGCCGGTACCGTGATAATATCCATCAATTCTCTTGTTAAAGTACGTTTTGACTTTTTTACCGTCGAACCCTGCTACCCCGAGCTTACCGCTTTTGTACGTTACGCCGGTAATCGCCGCTTCCTTAACGCCAAGCCCGTACAGCCGTAGCAGAAGCGCCTTGATGTCCTCCTCGCTGTATTCGTCGCGGTATGGCTCACCGAGCATAAACGCCGCCTCAGTCAGGTTGGGCAGTATCACGTCCGCCTTAGCGCAGAGCTTCGCCATTCCAAGCGCGAACTCCGGCGTAAATCCGGTATAAAGGCTTCCGTTGTCGCCCATTACAGGGTCGATAAGAATGGTACCGCCGGGCGCTTTGAACTCGTCAAAGATTTTAGATACAAGCTCAATCTGCTCAAACGAGCCGAGATAGCCGGTGTAAATCGCGTCGAACTTCAGCCCTAAAGACTTCCAATGCTCTGTAATCGGGCTGATGTCGGCGGTTAAGTCGCGGTAGGTATAACCCTCAAACCCTCCGGTATGAGTACTCAATACCGCAGTCGGCAGAATAGAGCATTCTATTCCGGCGGCGGAGATTATCGGCAGCGCGACTGTCAGACTGCATCGTCCTACACAGCTTATGTCCTGTATGGTCAGTACCCGTTTCTGCTTTTGTGCCGGCATTTCTTTGCCCTCCTAAAATAGTTAGTTATTGATTATCAGCGTCTTCATCCGTCATTCTCGTCAACAGGACGTTGTTCACCACACGCCCTTGACCCTTGTGCTTCACATAAAAGTACCCGAACACGCTGAAGACTACGGAACCTACAAAGTTAACGAACAGATCCTCCATAGTGTCGATAAGCCCTATATCTACCGCGCCGCTTGGCAGTATAGTATTTTTTTGCATATCCATTCCGAAAAAAGTGTCCATTCCGTACTCGAAAAACTCCCACAGCACGCCGATAGTATTGGCGAAGCAAAACGCCACTATGACCACAAACAGCGGCGACAGCGACAGCGCAAATCGCGGCGAGTTGTTCAAAATATTTATAAGCGCAAGTCCTATAGCCGCGCACATAAATCCGTTTGTAGTATGCAGTATAATGTCCCAGTACGGAAATGACCGGTAGAAGTCTTTCATCTCACCCAATATCTCCGCCATGAACACGAACAGCAGTACGACGATTTCCAAAACGTCCGGAATATCTATCTTTATACGCCGTTCCACAAATGACGGTATACTGAACAAAATAAGCGTCAGCACACACAGAAACACATTGTACCAAGCCCTGTTCAGTATTTCTAAAGTCATCATCACAAGGACTGTTACAGCCAATATTCCATACAGCCACCGCATAATATTATGTTTCATTAATACCTCCAGCTGAAGCGATTACCTGTATTTTATGCCAATATCCTTCCGGTAGTGCATACCATCGAAGTTAATTGTCCCGACCGCCGCGTATGCGTCCTCAATCGCCTTAGACAGCGTGTCAGATACTGCTGTAACGCCAAGCACCCGCCCTCCGGAAGTCACATATCCGCCGTCATTCCGCAGCTTCGTCCCGGCGTGGAATACAGTCACCTCAGATATGTTTCCGCCTGTGAAGTATTTCTGCTTCTCTGCAATTTCATCTGTAAAGTAAATATTCTTACCTGTCTCGTAGCTGCCCGGGTATCCGCCGCTCGCCATCACTACGCAGCAGCTTCCGCCGGACTTGATTTTCAGCTCACGCGTCCCGAAATCGCCGTCAGCGGAGGCTATCATAAGCTCCAGCAAATCGCTTTCCACAAGCGGCAGAACTGCCTGCGCTTCCGGATCGCCGAAGCGCGCGTTATACTCAATAACTTTCGGACCCTCCGCCGTCAGCATCAGCCCGAAGTATATCACGCCCCTGAACTCCACGCCCTCGCTTGCAAGCGCGGCAAGC